>JAIMBM010000045.1 GCA_023511475.1 Anaerolineae bacterium | reverse complement strand
TTGAGGCGCTCCTCCATGTGCAGGAGCTTTTGCGTCTCGGCCTCGAGCATGGCGGCCACCGGGATACCGGTCCAGCTCGCCACGACCTGGGCGACGTCCTCGACGTCGACGACCTCGTCGAGGTTCTGCTCCTTCATCCACTCGTTCTTGCCCGCCTCGAACTGGGCCTCGAGCTTGAGGCGCTCGCTCTTGTAGCGGGCTGCGCGCTCATAGTCACGCGCCTGCCAGGCTCTCTCCTCTTCGGCGTTGAGCCGCTGCAGCTCGAGCTTTTGCCGACGCAGCTCGGGCGTGAGGCCATAGATGGTGATGCGCAGCTTGGCCGCCGCCTCGTCGATGAGGTCGATGGCCTTGTCGGGCAGGTGACGGTCCTTGACGTATCGGTCGGACAGGCGGCTCGCGGCCACGAGAGCCTCATCGGTGATGCGCACCTTGTGGTGGCTTTCGTAGCGATCGCGGAGGCCCCGCAGCATGGCGATGGTCTCCTCGACCGTGGGCTCGTCGACAAAGATCGGTGCAAAGCGCCGCTCGAGGGCGGGGTCGCGCTCGATGTGCTGCCGGTACTCGTCCAGCGTGGTTGCGCCGATGCAGCGCAGCTCACCGCGGGCAAGGGCCGGCTTCATCATGTTGGAGGCATCGATCGCGCCCTGGGCCGCGCCCGCCCCAACGACGGTGTGCAGCTCGTCGATGAAGAGGATGATCTCGCCCTGCGCGCGCTGGATCTCCTCGAGAGCTGCCTTCAGCCGCTCCTCGAACTCGCCCCGGAAGCGCGATCCGGCCACCATGCCGGCGAGGTCGAGCGATACAACGCGCTTGCCGAGGAGCGGCTCGGGAACGTCCCCGGCCGCGATCTTTTGGGCGAGACCCTCGACGATGGCGGTCTTGCCGACGCCAGCCTCGCCGATAAGGACGGGGTTGTTCTTGGTGCGGCGCGAGAGCACGCGCAGCACGCGCATGATCTCCTCATCGCGCCCGATCACCGGGTCGAGTTTGCCCTCGCGGGCGAGCTCGGTCAGGTCTCGGCTGTACTTCTCCAGAGTGCGATAGCGGCTCTCGGCCTGCGGGCTCGTCACCCGCTGCCCGCCTCGGATCTCGGGCAGCACTCTCAGGATCGCATCGTGCGTGATGTTGTGGTCGTTGAGGGTCCGCGCAGCAGGTCCATCACGCTCGGCGACGATGGCCAGCAAGAGATGCTCAGTCGAGATGAACTCGTCCTTGAGGCGCTGGGCCTCGTCGTTCGCCCGTGTGAGGACGCGCTGGACCCGCGGCGTGATGTAGACCTGCCCGCCGGCAAGCGCCGGGCCATAGCTGCGCGGGCCGGATTCCAGCGCCCGCTCGATCTCGTGCTGCACGGCCTCCGGGTCCACACCGAGCTTCTCCAGGATGGCGGGGACCACCCCATCGGGCTGCTCGAGCAGCGCGAGCACGATGTGCTCCACGTCGAGCTGGGCGTGGTTCATGCGCTGCATGATCTCAAAGGCGCGGGCCGCGGCTTCCTGAGCCCGCTCCGTGAAACGATCGAAACGCATCATCTAATCCATTACCTCTCTACGTTGCGCGCAACAACCAGTACGATAGGGCGATCGGCCAGAACGCGCAAGCCGATCCGGTCTTGCGCCTAAGGTTGAGTCTCATCCTGTCAAGGTTAATATACCACAAAGTCGACGTGCTTTCCAGTGGCGTGGCCGGGCGCCTCGTCGCAGCTCCTCCCCAATGTCAGGCGGTGCTGCGGGGGTAACCCCCCACCGTCCCCCCGAAACGGGGGGATAGGTTCTCTCTACCCTTGCGGCCACCTGTCTGTGAGCGATAGCTCCTCCTGTTCCCCCGCGTCGGGGGAACGGTCGGGGTCTGCCCCTCGCGCCTCTCCGTATCCGCACGATTCCGAGACTCTTGCCTGGCACGGCATCGCCTGAGGGGGCTTGCCTGCCCCTGCTCCTAGGACGCCGCTTCAGCAAGGGTTGTTCCCGCGACGGCGGGCACCCGCTCGAAGGTGAGCCGTCCGTCTCTGGCATCGACGCGGATGGTATCCTCCTCCTGGAACTCGCCCCGCAGCAGGCGCATGGCCAGCGGGTCCTGAAGCTCGCGTTGGATGGCCCGCTTCAGCGGCCGCGCGCCGTAGACCGGGTCGTAGCCGATCTCGGCCAGATGCTCCTTGGCCGCCCGGGTGACCTCGAGGGTGATATGCCGGGCTTCGAGGAGCCTCTGCAGGCGCTGGAGCTGGATGTCGACGATGCGCACGAGCTGCTCGCGGGTCAGGGAGTTGAAGATGATGATCTCGTCGACCCGGTTCAGGAACTCGGGGCGGAAGTGCTGCCGCAGCGCCTCCATCACGCGCGTGCGCATGGCGGCGTCATCACGCCCGCCGAGGTCCCTGATCCACTCGCTCCCGATGTTGGAGGTCATGATGATGACGGTGTTGCGCATGTTGACGGTGCGGCCATGCCCATCGGTCAGGCGCCCATCGTCGAGGATTTGCAGCAGAACGTTAAAGACCTCGGGATGGGCCTTTTCAATCTCGTCAAAGAGCACGACCGAGTAGGGCCGACGGCGCACGGCCTCGGTCAGCTGCCCGCCCTCCTCATAGCCCACATACCCGGGCGGAGCCCCGATCAGGCGCGCGACGGTGTGCCGCTCCTGGTACTCGCTCATGTCCAGGCGGACCATTGCGTCCTCGGAGTCGAAGAGGAACTCGGCGAGGGCACGCGCCAGCTCGGTCTTGCCGACTCCGGTTGGGCCGAGGAAGATGAAGGAGCCGATCGGCCGGTTCGGGTCCTGCAGGCCGGCGCGGGCACGCCGCACGGCGTTGGCCACGGCCTGTACGGCCTCATCCTGCCCGACGACGCGCTGGTGCAGCCGCTCCTCCATGCGGACGAGCTTTTCGAGCTCGCCCTCCAACAGCCTGGAGACCGGCACGCCCGTCCACCGGGACACGACCTCGGCCACATCGTCCTCGCTGACCTCCTCCTTGAGCAGCGGCGAGTCGCCCTGCAGCTCGCGCAGGCGCTTCTCCTGCTCGGCGAGGCGCGACTCGAGCTCCCGCAGGTCTCCGTAGCGGAGCTTGGCCGCGCGTTCGAGGTCGGCGCGGCGCTCGGCATCCTCGATCTGGACGCGCGTCTGCTCGATCTGCTCCTTGGTGGCGCGAATGGCCTGAATGGCCTCCTTCTCCTGCTGCCAGCGGGCGGCGAGGGCGTTGCGTCGCTCCTCGTGGTCGGCGATCTCGCGCTCGATTCGGGCGAGGCGGGCGCGCGAGTCTTCGTCCTTCTCCTTGCGCAGGGCCTGCGCCTCGATCTGGAGCTGCATCAGGCGGCGCTCGACCTCGTCCAGCGCGCTGGGCATGCTGTCGATCTCCATGCGCAGGCGGCTGGCCGCCTCGTCGATCAGGTCTATGGCCTTATCGGGCAGGAAGCGATCGGTGATGTAGCGCTGGGAGAGGACCGCTGCCGCAACGAGGGCTGCATCCTGTATGCGCACGCCGTGGTGCACCTCATAGCGCTCCTTCAGGCCGCGGAGGATCGAGATCGTCTCCTCGACGGTCGGCTCGTCGACCATGATGGGCTGGAAGCGGCGCTCGAGGGCCGCATCCTTCTCGATGTACTTGCGGTACTCGTCCAGCGTGGTCGCTCCGACGCAGTGCAACTCGCCTCGCGCCAGCATCGGCTTGAGCATGTTGGAGGCATCCATGGCCCCCTCGGCCGCGCCGGCACCGACGACGGTGTGCAGCTCGTCGATGAAGAGGATGATCTCGCCCTGGGAATCGGTTACCTCCTTGAGGACGGCCTTGAGCCGCTCTTCGAACTCGCCGCGGTACTTGGTCCCGGCGACCAGGGCGCCGAGGTCGAGCGCCACGATGCGCTTGTTCTTCAGGCCCTCAGGCACATCTCCGCGCACGATGCGCTGGGCGAGGCCTTCGGCGATGGCCGTCTTGCCGACGCCCGCCTCGCCGACGAGGACCGGGTTGTTCTTGGTGCGCCGCGCGAGCACCTGGATGACGCGGCGGATCTCTTGCTCGCGCCCGATGACCGGGTCAAGCTTGCCCTGTCGGGCGAGCTGCGTCAGGTCGCGCCCATAGCGCTCGAGGGCCTGGTACTTGGCCTCCGGATTCTGGTCTACGACGCGCTGTGAGCCGCGGATCTCGGTGAGGGCGCGCAGGATGCGCTCGTGGGTTATCCCCAGCTCTTGCATCAGCCGCGCGACGTCGCCCGTCCGCTCGCCGGCCGCGGCCAGCAGGATATGCTCGGTGGATACGAACTCGTCCCGCATGGTCGAGGCCTCGGCCTCGGCGCGGGAGAGGAGCTGGACCGCCTCGCGAGAGAGCCCTATCTGCACCGTGGGCCCGTACGCCCTCGCACGGCGCTCGAGGACGGCACTGAGGCCACTCTCGAACCTCTGAGGGGATACACCCATCTTGCTCAGGACCTGCGGGACAACCCCATCCTGCTGCCGTACGAGGGCGAGCAAGATATGCTCCGGGTCGATCTGGCTGTGGCTGTACCCGGTGGCCAGCTCCTGTGCCTGCAGGATGGCCTGCTGTGCCTTCTCAGTGTACTTGTTGATGTTCATAGACGCCTACCCGGGAACCCCTACGCCGACAGGGTGCGACTCTGCGCCGGGTGCAGGCAGTCTCCGGTGCGCCCTGCTCGCACCCTGGAGCGCCCCGGTTCCCTTCAGGGCGCTCCGGCACCAACGCCGCCCGGTGACGGAGCCGGCCCAACGGACCCCCTGACCTCGTCGGGGACCGGCGGTGCGAGCCGGGATGGTGATGTCCTGGCTCGCGCCTCGTCGGCCGCGGACCCTATCTGAGCGGCGTTTCCGCTAGTATCTCAAAAAAGCCCCGATATGCCCTACCCTGGACAGAGCTGGACTCTCGAGCACGCTTTCGACTCTGGCCCCCTGGAGGTAAGCCTTGTGCATTGCCCGCTCGACGACGTTGCGCACACGGCGCGCCTCCATTGTGCCGCAGAAGAGGCAGCGCCGGCTCTCATCGATGTAGAGATAGTCGCAGCTCGGGCACACAAAGCCCGGCGCGGTAAGACCCTCCTTAACGATGAGGGTCAGCACACGGCCCTCCTGGAGGGCGAAGAGCGTGTCGGGAAGGCCAACGACGGCCGGCCCTCCGCTGAGGGCGGTAGTGATCAGGTTGTCGATGAGGCCGCGCTCCTCCTCCTCTTCGAGCTCATGCAGGATCTCCTGCGAGCGCTGTACGATGGCCGGGCCGCGGGCCCCTGGCTCGGCCGGCATCGTCGCCACGACCGCCCGCCGTAGCTCCGAGGGCAAGAAGCCCTGGAAGCGGGCCACGTTGTCATCGGTCCCGGCAAGCACGAGGCGCGAGCAGCCGTTGGCCTCGCAGAAGTGTCCGAGCGCAGCTACCGCTGCCCTCATGTTCCGCTCTGCAATCTTGTCCTCGTGCCGCTGAAAACGGGCGGCGGACCAGCCTCCCTGCTTCTGGCGCTTGATCGGCTCGCCGATGGCCTCCTCCTGCCTGACGATCCCGCCCATGTCGATCAGAAAGAGCCTTGCGCCCTCCTGGTCCACCAGAGCAACCACGTAGGGCGCGTGCTGGTCGAGCAGGTTGCTCAGCGGCATCAGGTAGGGCTGGTCCCCTACGAAGACGGCGTTCCGGACCGGCACGGGCAGGGGAAACGGCTCCCACAGGCCCTCGGCCTGGCAGGAGAAGGCCACGAGGCCGCGTCCCCGCCAGTCGTAGCCCACGTCCACAAACCGGGTGAGTTGCTGCACGTCCTCTTCTCTGGCCCCGGCGGCGCGGGCCTGCTCGGAGAGGTCCCGCACCACCAGCTTTACCTGGTCCTTCTGCTGCTGAGAGAGATCGGTGTTGAGGTACACGCTGAGCACAGGCGCCTTCATCGCGGTAAAGCGGGCCAGCTGGCGCAGATCCGTCTGGGAGATCATAACTCCTCCTCATTTCGTTCACCTGCCAGGCGACCGCTGGGCAGTTGCCCTCGGAGAACGGTCGGCAGGTTACGCGATCTCTCGTCGACCAGCCGCCGCAGACGTTGGACCTCAGCTTCAAGGGCGGCGCGCATGGCCTCCATCTCGCGCTGCATCTCCTCCATGCGCTCCGACATATTGAGGATGACTTCGACCCCGGCCAGATTCACACCCAACTCGTTGACCAGGCGCGCGATGCGCTGCAGCCGCTCGATATCTCGAGGCGAGTAGAGCCTGACCTTGCCGCGAGAGCGCGACGGCACGACGAGGCCGAGGCGCTCGTAGTAGCGCAGGGTCTGCGGATGCATGCTGACGAGCTTGGCAGCGACGCTGATCACGTAGCAGGGCTCGTCAAGGCCGGGCTCTTCGGCTCTGTCTCTCCTGGCTGACCTTGCTGACATGGACTATCCTTTCCAACCCTAGTTCTGCACTCTTTCCTGCCTCAGGCAGCCGTCGGCTCTGGCCTCACGACCGCTCGATGAGCTCGACCGACAGCACAAGCTCTCGCTCGCCGCGGAGCACCGTCAGCTCAACGACCTGGCCGACCCGCGTCCGCAGCTCGAGGTACCGATCCAGGTCGCGCGTGCTCGTCACAGCCTGATCGTCAATCGCGGTGACGATATCCCCACCCGCCAGCACGCGGTAGTTGCCGACGCGTGCCTGCCGCGTGGCCCCGCGCAGTCCGGCGCGGGCTGCCGGGCTACCCGGCGCCACGCGGGCCACGAGCACCCCTTGCTGGACCGGAAGCTTCAGGGCCTCAGCGAGGCCGGGCGTGATCGAGTAGCCCACAAACCCCGCCCAGGGGTGCCGGTACCGGCCGTGGGTCAGGAGCTCGGGAATCACGCGGCGCACGGTGTCGACCGGCACCGCAAAGCCGATGTTCTCGGCTCCGCTGCGGATGGCGGTGTTGACGCCGATGACCCGACCGCCGGAGTCGAGCAGGGGGCCGCCCGAGTTGCCGGGGTTGATGGCCGCATCGGTCTGGATGACGTCATAGATGACCTGATTGTCAATCTCCAGCGGCCGGCCCAGCGAGCTGATGACCCCTACTGTCAGCGTTCGGTCGAGCCCGAAGGGGTTGCCGATGGCGATCGCCCGCTGGCCGACCCTCAGGCTGGCGGACTCGCCCAGCTCGACAGGTTGCAGCTTTTCGGGAATGGCCTCGACCTTGATGAGTGCCAGGTCGTTCCCGGGGTCCGTCCCGATGACGTCCGCCGGGAGCACCGTGCCGTCGGCGAGGGTTACCTCGACGCTATCCGCGTTGGCGACGACATGGTGGTTGGTCACAATATGCCCGTCTCGGTCGATGATGAATCCTGACCCGGTGCCCTCGCTCGGCATCGGCCCGAAGAAAAAGTCCATCTCGATGACGCGGCTGGTGATGTGCACGACGGCTGGGCTGACCCGGTCGTAGATATCGGCGACGAGTGCCTCCTCGGCGCGGACGATATCGGCAAGCGAAAGACCCTCGAGGCCCACCACCAGCGGCCCGGGCGTGGGTGTCGCTACCACTACGATGGGGGTCTGCGTCGGCCCAACGGTCGGCGGGGCCGGGGTGGTGCGCGCCGTCCGGCCCGTGAAGCAGCAGCCGGCCAGCGCTACGGCGAGCGCCGATGCCAAAGCAGCGACGAAACCAGGTTTCCGCATAGTTCCACACCCCTCCTGAGGCTCGCGGGTGTCCGGTCCTCAGTTGCCCCTCACAGGCCAGAACAGGTCCGGGCACCTGCCCCATCCGAGCCAGAGCATGCCTGCGAGAGAGCGTCCGTGGTCGGGCGGAGCTTCTCGCCATCTGCCCTAGTCCCTCGGGCGCTCGCCAAGCTGCACCTCCACGGTCTGCAGGGTGCCGTTGCGCAGCACGGTGAGCTTCAGGCGCTGCCCGACGCTGGCACGCTCGATCAGATAGACGAGCACGTCATCGAACTGCCGCACGGGCGTGTCGTTGATGGCGATGATGACGTCGCCACCGATGTCTAACTGCGTATCGTGCACCGTGACGGTGCGATTTGTGCCGCGCAGGCCGGCCCGGTCGGCGGGGCTTCCCTTGATGATGTCCACGATGAGGGCCCCGCGGCGCTCGGGCAGGCCCATGGCTTCGGCGATATCCGGGTTCACGTCGCGGCCGGTTACGCCCAGCCACGGGTAGCTGTAGCGCCCCTCCTTGATGAGCTGGGGCACAATCCTTCGGATCAGGCACACCGGCACGGCAAAGCCTACGCCGGAGCTCACTCCCTCCCGGGCGTTGATCGCTGTGTTCACGCCGATGACGCGACCGGAGGAGTCGAGCAGGGGCCCTCCCGAGTTCCCGGGATTGATCGCCGCATCCGTCTGTATCATGCGTGGGATTGAGAAGCGCCCTCCGACGGTAGTCGACTCTCGCCCCAGAGGCAGCGTGCGCCCGACGGCGCTGACGATACCGGTCGTCAGGCTGCCCTGCAGGCCAAACGGGTTGCCGATGGCGATGGCCAGCTGGCCGACGTGCACCTCGTCGGACTCGGCCAGCTCGAGCGGCTCCAACTCGGGCAGGTGATCGGCCTTGATAACGGCGAGGTCGCTATCGGGGTCGGTGCCGACCACTGTGGCGCGGGCCTGATCGCCATCGCTGAAGATGACCAGCACCTCCTCGGCCCCTTCGACCACGTGATAGTTGGTAACGATGTGCCCCTCCCGGTCGATCACAAAGCCCGAGCCCTGCCCGCGTACCAGCTCCTCTGGTGGCTCGCCTTCCTCCGGCTGAAAGCGAAAGCCGGCATCGGCGTGCTTGGTGACGCGCAGGTTCACCACGGCCGGTCCGGCCCGCCGGTAGAGCTCGACGAGCAACTGCTCCTGCTCGCGCAGGGAGCCGGCATAGCCGGGCGGCGCGACCTGAGCGGTCGCCGACGGGGTGACCTCCGGGGAACGGCGTGCCGTTCCCCCCGGTGCGCCACAGGGCACACACGCCGACAGGCCCAGCAGGAGGACTCCTGCAGCCACAAGAGCTCGCAGCCTACTCCTCATCGACAGTCTCCTCTCGGAGCCAGGGTACGGAGTCGTGGAGCAAGGAACATGCCGCTGCAACACGGATGCGCCGCCGGACTGTTGGCGCCGGTCTCTGGCGGGCCACCGCGCACCCGCCGCGAGCGCCTAGCGCCGCCGGAGCTGAGCGAGCTGGCGGAAGAGCTCTCTCTCCTTCTCGCTGAGCTTCTGTGGCATGTCGATCTTTACCTCCACGTACAGGTCGCCGCGCGAAGCGGGATCCCGCAGCCGGGGCATGCCCTGCCCGCGGAGACGGAACACCTGCCCCCCCTGCGTCTCGGGCGGGATCTTGAGCATTACTTGCCCCTTGAGCGTTGGCACGGGCACCTCGCCCCCGAGCACCGCCGTGTAGAGGTCGACCGGGACCTCGATGCGCAGATCGTCGCCATCGAGCCTGAAGCGAGAATGGGGCAGGACCTCGATCACCAGGTAGAGGTCGCCGCGGGCGCCGCCGACGCGTCCCGGGCCGCCCTCGCCGGCGATCCTGACGCGCGAGCCGGTGCGGACTCCGGGCGGAATCTTGACCTCAAGGGTGCGGTCGTCGGTGCGGACGAGGCGCGTGGTGCCCGCAAAGGCCTCCTGGAGCGTGATCTGGACTGGGTATTCAACGTCGCGACCTCGCGTGGGTCCCGTCCGGCGCTCGGCGCCGGCCATGGTCGGGCCCATACCGCCGAAGATGCTCTGGAAGAACTCGGAGAAGCCGCCGCCGAAGAGGTCGCTGAGGTCGCCGTACTCGACGTGAATTCTGCCGCCGGCCGGGCCTCCTGCCATCCACTGGGTCCAGTCAAAGTCACTGGGGCGGCCCCCCATTCGCTCCCACTGGCGGTAGGTAGCCCCGAGCTCGTCGTACTTGCGGCGCTTCTCGGGGTCTGAGAGCACCTCGTAGGCCTCGTTGATCTCCTTGAAGCGCTCCTCCGCCGTGCGGTCGCCTGGGTTGACGTCGGGGTGGTACTTGCGCGCGAGCTGTCGGTAGGCTCGCTTGATCTCCCTCTCGCTGGCGTTGCGGTCAACGCCGAGAATCTTGTAATAGTCCTTGTACTCCATTGCTCAACCCCTGGCTGCCACAGTCGGCAGCGCGCTCTCGGTGTCAGTCCGGCTCGCCGGCAGTGACGCGCACATGGGCCGGGCGCAGGAGGTACTCACCCTGGCGGTACCCTCGCAGCTCCTCGGCGACGACCGTGCCCGGCGGCTCCGGGCCCTCCACAAGGGCGACCGCTTCGTGCTCCGCAGGGTTGAAGGGCTGGCCGAGGGCCTGTATGGGCTCCACGCCATAGCTGCGGAGCAGGTCCTGAATCTGCCGATAGGTGAGGCGGATCCCCTCGACGAGCCCTTCTCGGGCCTCCTGATGGGCAAGGGCGCGCTCGAGGTTGTCGGCAACGGCGATGACCTGGCGCAGCAGGTTCCGCTTTGCCTCCCCGAGGCGCTCCTCGTAGAGGCGCTCGAGGCGCTTGCGGGCATTCTCCCTTTCGGCGAGTGCGCGCAGGTAGAGGTCGCGGTACTCTGCGGCCTCGCGCCTCGCCTGGGCCAGCTCCTGACGGAGGGCCTCTTCGACGGTCTCGGGCTCTCGCTCGGGGAGCCCTTCAGTTGGCTGCCTGGCACCCTGGTTCTCTTCCATCGATTCACCCACATCTGCAAGCGGAGGCGCTTTGCTGGCCATGGCTCATGCATGCTGCCTGCAAAGCGTGCCGCGTCCTGCCTGAGCAACCCCATTATAAACCTTGAGCCTGCTATTGTCAAGATGACTGAGCCTTAAATTTGGAGCAAACCTTCCAAAAATGCCCTAAAGGGTATTGACAATGGCTGGAACCATTGCTATAATGGAGGCGTAGGGCGGCAGGGTTGATGATACGCACTGTGCCCTTTCAACTCAAGTTGAGGAGGTGTGCGATGAGTATCACCCGTTGGGAGCCCTTCAGCGAGCTGATGTCTCTGCGGGACGCAATGGACCGGCTCTTCGAGGAGAGCTTTGTCCGGCCAGGCCGCCTGCTGGGCCTGCCCGCCGCTGGCACCGTTCCGGTGGACATCTACCAGCAGGACAACAACCTGATCGTCAAGGCGGCCATCCCCGGCGTGCGGCCCGAGGACATCGACGTCTCCGTCGTTGGTAACACCCTTACGATCAAGGGTGAGACCAGGGAGGAGAAAGAGGTCAAGGAAGAGAACGTCATCCGCCGTGAGCGTCGGTTTGGCGCTTTCAGCCGCTCTTTGACCCTGCCGAACCCTGTTGACGCGAACAAGGCAAGCGCCACCTACGAGAACGGCATCCTGACCCTGACCCTGCCGCTGGCCGAGGAGGCCCGCCCCAAGGGGATCAAGGTTCAGGCCAAGTAACGGCGTCCATGCGGCGTGGCGTCAGCCATGCCGCCCGTATCCCAGGCCCTGCGACGATTCGCAGGGCCTGGCCACACGGAGGCAACGATGAGTATGGTCACGAGAGAGCCCTTTGATGAGTTCCTCAGCCTGCGAGATGCGATAGACCGGCTCTTTGAGGACTCGTTCGTCCGTCCCCTCCGGCCCGGCTACGCCGAGAGGGGCTACTCACTCCCGGTCGACGCCTATGCGACCGATGGCGAGCTGGTGGTCATGGCCAACATCCCGGGGGTTGACCCCGATGATGTCCACATCACCATCGATGGCGACACACTCACCATCAAGGGTGAGACCAAGCCACCCATCGAGAACGTGCAGTACCTGTTCCAGGAGCGCCGCTTTGGGCCCTTCTACCGCCAGCTCCGGATCAACGTGCCGGTCGAGGCAGACAAGGCCGAGGCCACCTTCGAGAAGGGGGTGTTGACCCTCACCATTCCGAAGGCGGAGGCGGTCAGGCCCAAGCAGATCAAGGTCAGGGCGGCTTCGTAGCCCCTTCATGTCGTGATCATGCAACAGGGGGCGGGGCCCAGCCCGGGCCCCCCCCCACCACGGCCCGCGGCCCCCCCCCCCCACCCCGCCGGTAAGCGCCAAGTAGACGGGCCCCACCCCCCCCCCCCCCAGCCCGCCGGGCCCCCCCCCCGCGCCCGGGGCAT
>JAIMBM010000448.1 GCA_023511475.1 Anaerolineae bacterium | reverse complement strand
CCCTGAACCCCCTCCTCCTGGCGGACGCCGCGGCGTCCGCCTGGAGGAGGGGCGCGGGGCGCGGGGGCAACACGCAGCAGCCGGCGCTGCCAGGATGCCAGTCTGAACAGTTACCAGGTTTGCCTCCTTTGACAGGAATACGCATCCATGCTATAATAACCGGTAATGACCACCTGCCCGGATGGGACGAGGATGCTGGACAAGGACAGCCCCGTACCGCTCCATGTGCAACTGAGGGACCTCCTGCGCGAGCAGATCCTCTCCGGCACGCTCGCGCCTCACACGCAGCTTCCTTCGGAGCGTGAGCTGTGCCTGCAGTACGGCGTCAGCCGCATCACGGTGCGGCAGGCCCTAGGGGAGCTGAGCCACGAGGGGCTGATCTATACCACGGTGGGCAAGGGGACCTATGTGGCCGTGCCCAAGGTGCAGGAGGAGCTGCAGCCCCTCAGCAGCTTTACGGAAGACGTCCGCCGCCGCGGGATGACCGCTTCGAGCCGTGTGCTGCAAGCCACGATCGTGCCGGCGGACGATCACCTCGCAGACCTCCTGCGGATGCCGCGCGGGGCCGAGGTGGTCCGGTTGCACCGCCTGAGGCTGGCCAACGGGCTGCCACTGGCGATCCAGCTCACCTGGCTGCCCCATCACCTCTGCCCGGGGCTTCTCGCCTATGACCTGGCGTCTCGCTCACTGTTTGACATCCTCCGTCGCGAGTACCATCTGCGCCTCGTGCGCGCGGAGACGAGCATCGAGGCGGCCCTCGCGACCCCGGAGGAGAGGGAGCTTCTGCAGTTGCCGACACCGGCGGCCGTGCTGATCAGCGAGCAGACGACCTATCTCGACACCGATGCCGTGATCGAGTTCGCGCGCTCGGTGTTCCGCGGCGATAGCTACCGGCTCCATGCCCGGATGTGAGGCAGGGGCTGGCCCCACAAGCGGACCTACCCGAGGTGAAAGGCATGCCGCTCTACGTCATGGGTGTCGATGGTGGGACCTCGAAGACGATCGCCTTCGTGGCCGACGGCGCGGGGCGCATCGTCGGGGCGGCGCGCGGTGTCGGCTCGAACTGGATGGGGCCGGATGTGGAGATCCCCATGGCGGTCGTGGCCGACACGGTGCGGCAGGCCCTGCAGAGGGCCGGGCTAACGGGCGAGGATATCGCCATGGGGGCCTTTTGCCTGGCCGGGGCCGACTGGCCCGAGGACTATGAGCGGCGCGAGGCCTACCTGAAGGCGGCGGGGATCGCGCGGCGCCTGGTCGTGAGGAACGACTCCTTCGCCGGCCTGAGGGCGGGGACGTCGCAGCCCTATGGCGTGGTGATCGCCGCCGGAACGGGGATCAACGCCGCTGTGATCGCGCCCGACGGCCGCGAGTGGGCGTTTGGCTACTATGTAGATGACGGCGGCGCCGCCGACATGTCGCGCCAGGCGATCCGGGCCGTGCTGCGGCAGGATGATGGGCGGGGACCGGAGACGGCACTGACCGCGGCCGTGCTCGGACGGCTGGGCTATCCGACGGCGGAGGCGCTGCTGCGGGCCCTTCTCGCCGGCGAGGTCGACAACGCCCGTCTGTTTTCGATCTGTCCGCTGGTCTTTGAGGCGGCGGAGGCCGGCGACGTGGTGGCCGCGGACATCGTCGAGCGGCAGGGCGTGGCGCTGGCTGAGTACGCGACGGCCCTGATCCGGCGCTTTGGCATGCGCGACCTCGAGTTCGATGTGGTCCTTGCGGGGAGCGTCTTCAAAGGTCGCGGGCCGCTGCTTGCTGACACCATCACACAGCAGATTCACAAGGTGGCGCCGCGGGCCCGCATCGTGCGTACGCGGTTCGAGCCCGCGGTCGGTGCGGTGCTGCTGGCCTACGATGCCCTGGGCATCACGGTGACCGAGGAGATGTACGCCGCCCTGGCCGAGACCGCACCCGGCGCCGACTTCTACGACACGCGCGATGGTGGCGAGGTGAGCCCGCTGCGCCGCCAGAAGGGGACGAACCGTTGAAGCTGGTTGTATTCGGTGGCGGCAGCTCCTATACCCCGGAGCTGGTCGACGGGCTCATCGGCTGCTATGAGGAGCTGCCGGTTGACGAGCTCTGTCTGACCGACATCGACGCCCGCCGCCTGGAGATCCTGGCCGGGCTCACGTGCCGGATGCTGGCAAAGGCGGGGCTCTCGGTGCGGGTGACCATGACGACCGACCGGCGGCGGGCCCTGGAGGGGGCGGGCTTTGTCCACAGCCTGATCCGGGTCGGCGGGATGGATGCGCGCATCAACGACGAGCGCATTCCGCTCAAGTACGGCATCGTGGGCCAGGAGACGACCGGCCCCGGCGGCATGATGAAGGCCCTGCGCACCATCCCGGTGATGCTGGCCCTGGCCGCGGATATGCGCGAGGCGTGTCCCGAGGCGTGGCTGATCAACTATACCAATCCGAGCGGGATCATCGCCGAGGCACTTGGCCGGTACGGCGGCATCCGCTTCATTGGGCTCTGCTCGGGGCCAAAGGGTTGGATCGAGCGGATACTCCAGCTCCTTGGGGCGGACCCGGCCCGCGCCAACGTGGATTGGATCGGCCTGAACCACCTCGGCTTTGCCACCCGGGTGTACGTGGACGGGCAGGACCGCACTGCAGAGGCGGTGGAGGCGGCCGCGAAGGAGTGGAACATCGATCCCGAGTGGATGCGCACTCTCGGGGCGATTCCGTCCACGTACCTGGCCAACTACTACCACCGCGGGCTGGTCGTGGAAAAGAGCCGCGAGCCGGGCTTCAGGACGAGGGGGGAGCAGGTCAGAGAGATCGAGGCCGAGCTCTTGCGCCAGTATGCCGACCCGGAGCTTGACCAGAAACCCGAGCTCCTCAGGCGGCGCGGAGGCGGGGGATACGCCGAGGTCGCCGTGGCGGCGATGCTGGCGATTTACCATAACAAGGGCGAGCGGCAGATCGTGCAGGCGCTCAACGCCGGCGCGGTCGACGGCCTGCCGGACGATGCCTCGGTGGAGATTGCCTGCGTGGTCGACCGCACTGGGGCGCATCCCATCCGGTTCGGGCCGCTGCCGCTGGCGATCCGGGGACTGATACAGGCGGTCAAGGCCTATGAGAGCCTGACGGTGCAGGCGGCGGTCGAGGGCTCGAGGCGCCTTGCGATGCAGGCGCTGATGGCGCATCCCCTCGTGCCCTCGTGGGAGGTGGCCAGGCCGCTGCTGGAGGAGCTGCTGCAGGCGAACCGGCAATGGATCGCCTGGGCGTCGTCGTAGTCGTAGGGGCGAAGGGACGTGCCGGTGGGGCGCAGGGGCGTATCGTAGGGGCGTGTCGCGTGGGCGGGTCGCGGGCCGCCCCTACCAGCCGCCCCTACAAGCCAACCCTACAAGCCGGCCCTACAGGCCGACCCCACCCACGCAGGCCGGATAGGGAGGGGCCATCTGTGAAGCAAATCCATGCCAAGATCGAGATACTCTCAACCGAGGAGATCGAGCAGATTCACGGCGCGACGCTCGAGGTTCTGGCGACGGTCGGTTGCCACCTGCCGCATCGGCGCGTCCTCGACAGGCTGAAGGCAGCAGACGCGGAGGTCGACTATGCGACCGCCCGTGCCAAGCTCCCGCCACAGCTGGTCGAGGAGGCGATCCGCCATGCGACCGGCGGCCGGCGCATCACCCCGGACGACAAGTTCCGGGCCGGAGTGCTGCGCGGGGGGCACGTGGGCATCAGCC
>JAIMBM010000447.1 GCA_023511475.1 Anaerolineae bacterium | reverse complement strand
TGCATAGGATGTGAGCCTGAGGCCGCCACCAGACGGCCAACAGAGTGACGACCAGGGAGCCGAGCACCAGTAACCAGCTTGCCAAGAGTGCTGAACGACTCAGGCAAGCCCACGCGCCGAGGGAGAACACCGCCAGGCACACAGCAACCAACTGCACCTCCCACGGCCAGCGGCAGGCCTCAGTGGCGAACTCGAGCAGGATCGCCAGCACGGTGAGAGA
Organism: Anaerolineae bacterium; assembly: GCA_023511475.1. Classification (GTDB taxonomy): domain Bacteria; phylum Chloroflexota; class Anaerolineae; order SpSt-313; family SpSt-313; genus SpSt-313. The sequence goes on along the minus strand of JAIMBM010000447.1, from coordinate 3,496 downwards.
CAGCCATGCGACGCTGGCGATTCTGGGCCTGAACTCAAGCTGCAGATCATGGGGTGTCGAGGTCTCGGTCTGAGACACGGTCACCTCCCCTCGCTTTACGATGGACCGGTCCCCGCGCATCGAGGCGAGTCAACGGCGCCGGTGAGGCCCATGCACTTTGATCTTGAAGGCATTGAGGTTGCCGGGCATAGCTGCGGTGGTGCAACAGGGACCAGTCATGACCCGGGAGCGCATGCCGTTCGCGCAGCAGTCGCGCTTCAAAGCCATGGCACATGGGGCACCGGTGCTGGGAGAGCCCCTGTTCCCACAAGTTACCACTCCCCGGCCGCGGGACGCGGCTCTTGCCACGCCTCATAGGCGGCGATGACGTTCTCCATCGGCGTGTCGTTGCCCCACTCGAACTGGGCGATGACGCCGCCTTCGCCGGTGTCTAGCGCCCGGCGCACGCGACGCACGGCCTGTCGGACGTCCTCGGGCCTGCCGAAGGGCAGTATGTACTGCCGGTCCAGCTCGCCCCAGAAGGTGATCTGCCCGCGGAAGCGCGCCGCGATGGCCTCGACGTCCATGCAGAAGAGCTGCGAGTTGAGGGCGTCTACGCCGATCTCGATCAGGTCGGGGATGATGGCGGCGATGTGGCCGTCGGAGTGGAAGAAGACGAACTTGCCGGCGCGATGGATGATGCGGCAATAGTCGGCATAGAGGGGTTTGAAGAACTCGCGCCAGGTCTGCGGAGAGATGAGCAGGCCGCGCATTGAGCCCCAGTCGTCCATGAAGGAGATGCCGTCGACCGCCGTCGCGCACCACAGCTCGAGCTCTTGTAGAGCAAACTCGTGGAGCATGTCCCGCAGGCGGTAGAGCTCTTGTGGGGCGTAGCCGAGGTCGAGGAAGAGGTTCTGGCTGCCGCGCAGGAACTGCATCCGCTCAAAGGGTCGGATGAGGGTGCCGGCGAGGACGAAGCGGTCGGTCCGCCGACAGGCCTCGTCCACGCGGCTCAGGTCGGCGTTGCGGAGGACCTCGTAGGGGAGCCTGTAGGTATCGAGCGCGGACCAGTCGGCAAGCGGCGGCCCCTTGACCTCGCCGATGACGCCATCTTCGGCGGCCTCCCAGACGCAACCCCACTCGTCGGTCCATCGCCCCCGGAGGTTCGGCGTCCCTTGGGCCCGCTCACCGCGGCCGTAGGTGGCGTCGGGGCCGGTCAGGTCGGTCGGGAAGCGCGCCTGCACCGCCCGGACCTGCTCTTGCCGGAACATGGTCACCCCGGGCAACAGCCACAGGTCGCGCGGGGCGCGGTCGGGGCGCTGGAAGCGCAGGGTGCGGACGACTCGCTCGCGGCTCTCCACGGGTAGACTCCTCCTTCCGTCGGCAGACGCTCGCCTTACGACGGACGCTCCTCCCGCCCAAACAGCCCTCGCACCTCACAGAGGACGTGCTCGGCCAGGTAGCCGAGCTGGCGCATCGCCTTCCACAGGTACTCGTCCCAGATGGTGCCGTGCAGCAGGTCCTCAACCGCCTCGACGTCCAGCAAGCGGCCCCAGTGGGTTACGATAAAGCTGATGCGCCGCCAGCGGCGGCTGACGACGGGGTGCGGCAAGCGCTCAAGGGGGCCGAGCCAGACCTGATAGTAGGGCTGCTGCGCCCGGGGATGGTCCGGCTCCTCGGGCAGGAGGTCGATGCGTCGGGCCTGGGTCCACCGGTTGGCGCGGGCATAGTAGCGGATGGCCCAGGACTCCTCGCCAAAGACCTTGGGCTGGTAGAAGGCGAGGACCCTGGCACCGATCGCCCGTTTGGGCAGCCTGTCGACGGGGATGCGATACCAGTGCTGGTCGCGGGCGATCTCGAGGTCGCGGGGATCCTTGAGCACGGCCACGAGGACGGTATCGTAGGTCCCGGGTTGCTGCTCGTCCATGGGGCTCTCTCCATCTCCGGGTGGGACGGTGCCTCAGGCCACTGTGCAGAAAGGGTCTCGTGCGGCGCGTGCCGCCGGCCCGCGCCGCGTTACACAAACAGCTCCGAGCCGCAGTAGCGGCACTGCACGACGCCCTTGCCCACTACCTCTCGCTCGCCGCCGCAGTTGGGGCACTTGGTGCTGCGCATGACGGCGGCGTCGCGGGCGTAGAGGGTGCCCTCGTTCCAGTTGATGTAACCGGTAAAGAGCCCCTTGCCGACCAGATCGTAGATGTAGCTCTTGACCTCGTCGAGCGAAACGTTGAGCTCGAGGGCAGCATCGGCGACGGCAATCTGCCCCCGGGTCTGGACCAGGCTCAGCAGCCGGCGCTCTTTGGCCACGCGGGCCAGGTCACGGCTCTCGGCCCGCCCGCGCACCAGCAGGATGACGCCTACGGCCAGGAAGGGGAGCACCAGCACGGCCATGACGGCCAGGCCGAGCACGAACCCGGTCATCTGCAGCGACCCCGAGGCCAGGCTGGCGCCAAGCCAGGCGGTCAGGATCAGGCCGAGGATCAGGCCGGCCGCAATGAGGATGAGACCGAAGAGCTTGCCCTGTCCCACGGATCGATACCTCCCCGTCAAACGCCGCGCCGGCTCCAACTCGGAGCTGCGCTGGCTGAGGCCTTTACGGGCCCGTCTCGCAGACCGCTGCCTTCTCCTCGCCGGTCGCCGTACCCTGCACGCAGGCGGCGTAGTAGCAGCACAGGTCCCGCAGCACGCAAACCTCGCAGCGCGGCTGTGGCCTGCAGACCTCGCGGCCATGTCGGATCACGTTGATGTGGAAGGGATAGTACAGCTCGGGCGGTACCAGCCGCTCCAGGATGTCGTGGGCCTGCTCGCGCGAGGCACGCGGCCCGATGAGGGCCAGGCGCTTGGTCACGCGGTGGATGTGCGTGTCGACCGGAAAGGCCGGCCGGCCCATGGAGAAGAGCAGGATGATGGCAGCGGTCTTCGGCCCTACGCCCTTGATGCCCATGAGCCAGTTCCTCGCCTCTTCCACGTTCATGTGCCGCAGAAAACCGAGCGAGGGGTGACCATCCGGCTGGGTGATGCGGCGCAGGGCCTCCTGAATGCGCGGCGCCTTGATCTCCGAGAGCCCGGCGGGGCGGATCGCCTCGCGGACCTCGCGCACGTCGGCGTCACGCACCGCCTCCCAAGTCGGCAGACGCGCCCGCAGGCGGCGATAGGCCCGGTCCCGGTTCACGTCGGAGGTGTTCTGGCTGAGGATGGCCGACACCAGCTCGCTGACCGGGTCGAGGTGCCCGGTCCGGCTGGGGGTGCCAAAGACTCGCACGAGGCGGTTGTGAACCTCGAGCGTCTTGGTGCGGAGGGCATCGAACTGGGCCTGATCCATCTCAGGCCGTTCGGGTGCACGACAGACTTCCAATGGGAGTTGCTCCTCTAGGCTGGGCGTTGCCGGCGAGCCGGCAGGCACATTGTAGCACCATGGTGGACGCACGACAACCGGGGCCCATGTCTGGGGTGCAGCTCGCGCCCCCGCCGCTGCTTGCCCTCGTGGGTGGTCAGGCGGCGGCCCGAACCGTCGGCG
>JAIMBM010000446.1 GCA_023511475.1 Anaerolineae bacterium | reverse complement strand
CCACCCCGGCCTTCATCTGCTTGACACTGACCGTAACGGTCAGTTCGCTGGGGTCGGCGAAATCCAACAGGGCGTGCCGGTCGAGCACAAAATGGACCTTGACCAGCTCGCGCGCCTCGGCCTCGTTGCCCTCGTAGCCCCACACGCTCCTCAAGAGTTCCCGCGCCCCCACTACGCGGCCCGCGTTGCGCACCAGGTAGGCCAGGAGACGGAACTGGATGGGCGGAAGCAGTACAGGCTGGCCGTGGAACACCACCCGCTTGGCCGCCATGTCGATCAGCAGGTCGCCGACCTCGAGGGGCCCCTCCTCGTCCTCCCTGGTCTGGCTCAGCAAACGCCGTACCTGCGCCGCGATCTGTTGGGCGCGCGCCAGGTCGGAAGGCAGGGCCGCTGCCCCGCGCTCGCTGAGGGCGCGGGAGCTCACGGGGATGATCAGGGGTGGATCCGTGGAGCGATCGAGAAGGCGGAAGAGGGCGGCACCGTCCCGCTCAAGCTGGTGTGCCTCGATGATCATCAGCTCCGGGCTCTGGTCCTCGATCGACGGAAGTGCCTCCGAAACCGCAGCCGTGACGAGGACATGGTGCCCCTGCCGATGCAGATGGGCCTGCAGCTCCCTCCCGATGGCGGGGTCGCTATTGACGACAAGTATCTCCACGCATGTGCGGGCGCTCAAGCCACGGCGCACTTCTGGCTCCGGCGAGCCGCTCGCGATGAGTGCCCTTCCCTCCTTGGAGGCGATTATACGTTCGCGGCGCACCGCCCGCAAATGGGAGCGCATCGGCGATTGTTCGGGGGCTCATCCCGGCAGTCCTGGCTCTCAGCGCGACGTCGTCCTCATCCCGCGCCCGAGTCTGGGTCTGTGAAAACCATTGAGGGTGTCTCGGGCTCCGCTGGTGCGCCAGCGCAGCCCGAGACACCCATATGGAACCCACCTTTTGCAGATTCGTCTTATAATATGGGGGACCTCTGGACCCCGCGCCTTCCAGGCGCGTCGGGGATTTCTCACACCAGTTGGGGTATGGTTCCCCAGGGACGGCAACCTATGAGGGGTATCTCTCGGACTGGGGCTCTGATCATCGCAGTCTCGCTTGTGATCGGAGTTTCGCTGATCGGAATCGGCGCCGCCTCTCTGCTGAGGCGCGGGATCGGTTCCATCAGCGTCGTGCCTACCACCGTCAGCCCAGGCACCGTCATCATTGTGCAGGGCTTCTCGTGGCCGGCTGGCAGCCAGATCGTCGTAGCTCTCCGCGACCCGGCCAACCCCGTGGCCGAGGCGGTGTGCGCCACGGCGGCCGCGGATGAGCGAGGCCGCTTCGTAGTCAGCTTTGTGTTCCCCGCCGACGCGCGCTGGACCGCCCTGCCACAGGTGCTCGTCGCCGCTCACGTCGCCGGCGATAGCCGCGCCGCCACGCAGACGCTAAACATCGCCGGGCAGCCGCCTGTGCCCATAGCGACCTTCGAGCCGGGCGCCACGGCCACCCCCGAGGAGCCCACCCGCACCGCCGCGCCCCCTACAGAGACCGCAGAGCCCTCGCCGACGAGCACCCCGCGCCCCGGCGAGCAGCAGGATGCCTGGTGGGGCGAGTACTTTGCGAATGCCACGCTGAGCGGCTCGCCCGCCCTCAGCCGGTGGGACGAGCAGATCGACTTTCAGTGGCACGGGGGCTCGCCCGCCGCTGGCATTCCCACCGACCGCTTCTCCGTGCGCTGGACCGGGCGGTGGTCGCTCAGGGCAGGCGGGTACCGCTTCTATGTCACGGCCGATGATGGCGTGCGGATGTGGATCGACCGCCAGCTCGTGCTGGACGAGTGGCACGACGCGGCGGGAGTCACCTACAGCATCGACGCCTACCTCGAGCAGGGCGAACACGAGCTACGCATCGAGTACTATGAGAGCCGGGGCGACGCCACAGCACGGGTCCGGTGGGAATCGCTCGGCTCAAGTGCTGGCAGCCGCTATCCGGGATGGCGCGCCGAGTACTACAACAACCGGCAGATGGCCTACGAGCCCGTACGGGTCATCAACAACCCGGAACTGAGCTTCGACTGGGGCCTTGGTGCCCCGGGGCTCGGCCTGCCGGCCGATGACTTTTCAGTACGCTGGACGCGCCGGGTGTCCTTCGCCGAGGGAATCTACCGCTTCCATGTCGAGGTCGATGACGGAGTCCGCCTGTGGATCGACGGCACGCTGCTCCTCATCGGTGAGTGGCACGACTCCCCGGGCGCCCACTATGTGGCTGATTGCCCGCTCGGTGGCGAGCATACCCTGCGCGTGGAGTACTATGAGCACACCGGGCAGGCGCGGGTGCGCGTGTGGTGGGAGAAGCGCCCCGAGCCGACCGCAACCTGCACGCTGACCGCCACGCCCACGGCGACCGCCTCGCCGGCGCCAACCGGCACGGCAACGCCCTCGCTCGCGCCGACAGGCACGGCGACCCCCACCGCCACAAGGACGGCCACGCTCACACCCACGCCAACGCAGACCGCCACCGCCACGGCGACACCCAGCGACACCCCTTCTGTCACACCGACGCCAGTGGCGACGTCCTCCCAGCCACCGACGGCCACGCCCACCCACAGCGCGACACCAACCTCCGAGCCCTCGGCCACGCCGACCGACACGGCTACGCCCCAGCCCTCCGCGACGGCGACCGACACGGCCACGCCCCAGCCCTCGGCCACGCCAACCGCCCAGAGAGCAGTCGATCCCCTCGAGGCCCGCTATTTCCCCCTCCTTGGCATCGCTGAGGAGGACTTGCCCGAGGTGAGCGGCGTTGTAGAAGACTGGAGGGAGCTCTCCGGGCCACCCTTCTTCCGCTTCCATCTTCGCACGGCCGAGGGAGAGACCTACACCGTTGAGGGTCCGCCGGAGGAGGTCGTCATGCTTCAGCCGCCGGCGAAAAGCCTTGCAAGCAACCTCTTGGGCTTGCTGCTGTCGCGACCCGAGCGGAGCCGCGAGGTGCGCATCAGCCCGCTGTTCTCCGGGCGGCTCCCCAGGAGCGGCAACACCCTGCGCGTCACCGGCGTCCTTACGGGTAGCACACTGATAGCCGAGCGGGTCGATGTGCAGACCGGCCGCAGGCTCCGCCACTGGTACCACCGCGGCCTTTTGGCTGAGGGCGAGGTGAACGCCCACACCGCCGCCCTCTACAGCGGTCTCAGTGTGTGGGTCCGCACCACGCTCAGCTCCACGCAGCAGTTCGTCGAGGAGGACCTGAGCGAGCTGCTCGTGGCTTATCCGGATCAGCCCGCGGTCGTGACCGGCGTGATGACCGCCTCCGGGAGGCTCGAGCGCCCGCGCATCTACATCCGCTCGGGCGACGTCTACGTGCTGATATACCCGGGGCGCCGGCCCGAAGCCGTAGCCTCCAACTAGAGGGGGCTGCTGCTCGCCTCCGGCGCCCTCGCCCCTCTTCTGGAAGGGCCCGGGGGACGATGTCCCCAGAGCCGCGTTCGCGGGCCACCAAGGAGGTCCTACCCGATCGGGCTACCCCACCCCCTACCCCCTCCCCAGCGCGCTATGCATTACCGCCGGGCTGCGGAGCATCCCGGGGCATGAGATAGCCCCCCGGTGCCCATCCCAGCGGACCGCCCCCGCCGACACTGCTGCTCGGAACACACCGAGCAGCAGCCGCGATGTGCTGCAACCCCAGAGTGCCCCCACCCCTGCCCCTCCCCCAGGCCGGCGCCCCGCGCCGGGGGGGGGGGGGTGTCTTATACA
>JAIMBM010000445.1 GCA_023511475.1 Anaerolineae bacterium | reverse complement strand
CCGCCTCAGGGGTGGGGGTCCCCGAGTGACAGTTGTTTCTTGTGCAGGGGTGTCCGCGCTAAGCGCCAAGCCGCAGACGTACCGTCTTGATCTCGAAGGGGCGAAAGTCGAGGGCGATCGCCCCATCCGCACAGCTCAGCTCGCGCAGGACCTTTTCCTCGAGCATGTCCGTCTCGGCCGCACCGGCGGCCGGGAGGGCCGTCCTGAGCGTGCAGCGGGTCGCGGTCCGTTTGGCCTCGTAGAGGCGCACGACCACGTCGGCCGAGCCATCTTCGGCGGGCTTGACCGTCTCGATGATGACGTTCGGCGCATCTACCGAGAAGAGCGAGCGCTCGCCCGCCGCGCCGACGACCGTGAGCGGCGGCACGTTCAGGTCATACGCCTCGCGGACCACCTCGCTGGTAGCAAAGGGGCCGTTCCAGGCGTAGAAGGCGTAGGTGAAGGTGTGCTCGCCCTTGTCCGCATACATGTCCGGCGCCAGCGCCGACTTGAGCAGCGTCAGGTTGATGCTGTTGCCGAGGACGTTCACGCCGTACTTGCAGTCGTTGAGGACGGCGCAGCCGCGCTCCTCCTCCATGATCGCCGTCCACTTGTGGTTGCAGACCTCAAAGCGGTCGGCGTCGAAGGGGCGCGAGTAGTGGTTGGGGCGCCGGATGTGCCCGAACTGGATCTCGTGCACCGCCTCGTTGGCGTGAATGTCCACGGGGAAGGCGACCTTGAGCAGCTTGTGGCTCTCCTGCCAGTCGATGGTCGTCACAAAGTCCACGCGCCGCGAGCCCCGGCGGAGCCGGATCTCCTGGGTGAGGGATGACCGGTTCAGCCTGCGCTGCACGCGCAGCGTCGCCACCAGCGGCCCCTGGCAGACGACCTCGATGCTCGCCTCCGGACTCAGCTCGACCGGCGTGTCGGCGTACATGCTGTCCAGGTCCCAGGCATCGAACCAGCCCGGCACGTCCTTGTACATGCGGAAGCTGTTGCAGGGCCCCGCGGCCAGCTCTCGCCCCGACTCCTTGTCGTAGATGCTGGTGATCTCGCCGGCGGCGTTGAGCTCGAGGCGGAGGAACTCGTTCTCTAGGAGGCTGGTCGTCGCCCGCAAGGGGTTGGCCACGGAGGCCGGGGCCGCCGGTGCGCTGCGCAGCGTCGTCCAGCCGCAGGCCGGCACGGTCACCTCGGCCAGCCTCTGGCCGCCCACGACCTGCACAGGCCGCGGCTCTCCGTCGGCACCGGCGACGTGCGTCAGACCCTCTGGAAGCGTCACAAGCACCGTGCGCGGCCAGGAGAGCGAGTTGAACACCGTCACCGCCGCAGCCGGCGTGGTGAAGGCACTGGCCGCCGCCTCGGCCGTCTGCCGGGCGCTGGCGATCACCGTCTGGTGCATCGCCTCCGCCTCCTCGTACACGCGATGGATGGACGAACCCGGCAGGATGTCGTGGAACTGGTTGAGCAGCACGGTGCGCCAGGCGCCGTTCATCTCCTCGTGCGGATAAGAGTAGCCGGCAAGGGCGCGGGCGGCCGCTCCCCACATCTCGGCCTCTCGCAGGGCGAACTCGCTCTTGCGGTTGTTCTTCTTGGTGCGCGCCTGCGAGGTGTAGGTGCCACGGTGGGCCTGGAAGTACAGCTCGCCCACATAGCGCGCCTTGGGGACGCCGCGGGCCTCGAGGTCCTGGAAGTACTCGATGGGCGAGGCCATGCGCACGCGCGGGCAGCCCTCGAGGTCGCGCTCGCGCCGCAGGAACTCCAGGTGGTCCCGTGTGGCGCCGCCGCCGCCATCGCCATGGCCAAACACGAGCATCTCGGTGGCGATGCCCTCCCGCTGGCGACGCTCGCGCCACATGAGGTTGAGCATGCCGGGATGGGTCACATTGCCATAGCCCTGCAGCAGGTGCACGAGGACCTCGGAGCCGTCGATGCCTTCCCAGGTGAAGGTGCTGTAGGGGAAGGGGTCGCCGCCGTTGTAGGCCCAGTAGATCTTGGCGGTCGTAAAGTAGCGGATGCCGCAGCCGCGCAGAATCTGCGGGAGGGCGCCCGAGTACCCAAAGACGTCGGGCAGCCACAGCATCTGGCTCTCGACGCCAAACTCTTCCCGGAAGAACCGCTTGCCATGGATGAACTGGCGGATGAGGCTCTCGCCGCCGGTGATGTTGGTGTCGGCCTCGACCCACATGCCACCCTCGGGAATGATCTGCCCGCGGCGGACGGCGTCCACGAACCGCCGGTACAGCTCGGGGTAGCGGGTCGAGAGCATCCGGTAGAGATGAGCCTGCGGCTGGATGTACTTATAGTCCGGGTACTCCTCCATCAGCGCGAGCTGGTTGGAGATCGTGCGGGCGATCTTGCGCTCCGTCTCGGCCAGCGGCCACAGCCAGGCCACGTCGAGATGCGCGTGGCCGACCGCGTAAAAGACCGGCGCCGTCGAGCCGTTGACGCACTCCAGCAGGGGCCGCAGGCGCTCGCGCGCGGCCCGGAAGCTGGCCACCATCTCCGGGAAGGGCACCTCAAAGTCCACGATCAGGGTAAAGTCCCTGAGCCCCTGCTCGATCTCGGCCGCGCGGAGCGAGGCATCGTCGAGCGCATTGAGAAGCCTGCGGAGCGTGTCGGGGTCGATGTGGCGCAGGTCCTCCGAGTCCAGGCAGCCACAGAGATAGCGCAGGGTCTCGACGTCCAGCCAGAGCTGGTAGGCGTCCTCCACCCAGATGCCAAAGGTGGTGTCGCCGACTACCCGCTGTGTAGGACCGGGCTCGGGGACCGGCTCGCGTCCGTAGGCTACCGGGCCGCCGCCCTCGGGCGTCGGCCCGTGGCCGGCGTAGGCCTCGATCAGCACGTCGTACCGCGCGCCCGGGACGCCGCTGCGCGCCAGTGTGACCACGGCGTGGCCATAGTCCCTGGCACCTGCTGCCTTGCCGTCGATGAACACCAGCGAGTGCCCGCCGACGTCGACGTTCAGCGCGATGCGCTGGCCTGCTGCCTCCTCCGGCAACACCACCTGGCCTTTGAACCAGCCATACTCCCACTTGGCGCCCCAGGGTGTGCCACGCGGCATCGGGCGGAACGGGCCGGCCTGCGCCTGCTCCGGCGTGAGCTGGTCGGTGGTCGTAAAGCCGCTCAGCTCGAGGCTGCCGAGGGGAACGTAGAAGTGATTGGGGAGCTCCCGCCGCCAGCGGTCGAACCTGCGCTTCCACTCCGTAGTGAGAGCCATGGTCCTGAACCTCCTGGAAAGCCGTGACGAAGAAAGACAATCCAAGCCCGGGGACGGCCGCGATCCGGCCCGGCGGCGCCAAACCGGCGCCGTACGGAGGCGCGTACGGACCCCGTGCAGCCTTCTTGGCACCCGCCGGATTATAGACCGGCGGCCATACTTCCTGCAAAAACGGCCTCTCCGGTACGCGTGCGGGCGCACCGGAGAGGGCCGCACCCGGGCCAGCGAAGCCGGCGCCCCGCCTCCCGCAGGGCCGTACGCATCGCCTCGGGCCATTCCGGGCGCACCCGCGGTGCCCCGCAGCGGCCGCTGACGTGGCGGACAACGGCGCTGCGCTCATGAGCCCTTCCCCGTTCGCCTACGCGGCTAGGGGCGGGCAAGCCGCCTGGATCGCCGTCTATCAGCTCTTGCCGGGCGCACCCCCTAATCTCGTTTTCCCCGCCCCCGACGCGGCGGGGGCGGGGCGAGGGGCTAACCCCTGCTTTGCCGCCGGAGCGGCAAAGCAGGGAATGCCCCGAGGGGTGG
>JAIMBM010000444.1 GCA_023511475.1 Anaerolineae bacterium | reverse complement strand
CCCCCCCCCCCCCCCACACCCCCCAAAAAAACCCCCCCCCCCCCCCCCCCGCGGCCCGCCCCCCGTGGGGGGGGGGGGGGGCCGCGGGGGTGGGGGCCCTGCGAGCCGCACAGATAAGCCTGCCCCAAGGGTGAACTACACTTGTCCGAAGCGAACGTTTGCAGCAAGCCTGCAATTGATGTAGGATAGGGCTGACTGCCAGCGACCACGAAGGAGGCCCGCCATGCCCGAGGGAATCACCATCAGCGCAGTGAAGGACCTGCTCAGCTTCCCCTTCCGGGGAGAGGAGTGGGCAACCCGCTTTGTGATCGGTGCGGCGCTTATCTTTGCCAGCTTTTTCATCCCCATCCTGCCGCTCATCTTGGTTGGCGGCTACGCCCTCGATCTGATACGCCGCGGGGCGAGGGGAGAGGCGCCGGCCCTGCCGGCCTGGAGCGACTGGGGTCGGCTGGCGATCGATGGCCTGCGCGCTCTCGTGGCCGTCTTTATCTACACCCTCCCCTCGCTGGTGTGCCTGCTCGGCAGCACCGCCGTGTACCTCGTCGGAATCATCTGGGTTCCCCTGGGTGATCCCCAAGACCCGGCCACAGGCTTGATAATGCTCGCGGCCCTCGCGGTCTTTATGGTCGGCCTGGGGCTGGGCATGCTCCTGTGGCTGCTGGCCAGCGCCGTGCTGCCGGTCGCGACCAGTCACCTGGCCGTCCGTAGCCGGCTGGGAGCCGCCTTCCAGGTAGGCGAGTGGTGGCCGATCCTCTGGCAGAACAAGGCAACCTGGCTTGCCGCCTGGGTGGTCCTGGCCGGGCTGTACACGCTCGTGTCGCTGGTGGTCACGTTGGCGTACTATAGCGTGGTGCTGTGCTGCCTGGTCCCGCTCCTCCTGGCGCCGGCCGCCTTCTACCTGCTGGCTGTGGCTGGGGCGCTCATTGGCCAGACGTACCGGATGAGCACAGCCTCCGTCGTGGAGCCCGCCCAGGCGACGCCGGCCTGAGCACCCGGCGCGCCTGGCTCCGGCTTCGATAGACGCGCCGAGGTTTCGGGCGGTACCCCTTCCTGTGGACGCCGCTGGAGGTGAAGGCCCATGGCGGATTGCTTCGGCCCGCACCGTGCGGGGCGGATCGGCCGCACCTGCCTGAGCCTGATGCTTGCCGGGCTCGCCTGCCTGCCGCTGGCGGCGGCCTGCCGCCGCTCCCCGTCCGCCCATGAGGAGCGGCCGGCCACTGCGGCCGAGGTTGCGCCTGCCGAGCGGTCGCGCAGCTTCCGGATCGTCGGCTACGTCACGGACAAAGTCGGCACGATCGACAACCTCCGTTACGACAGGCTCACCCACATCAACTATGCCTTCCTCATCCCTAACGACGACGGCTCGGTGCGGCCCCTTTATGCGCGACGCAAGCTCTCAAGGCTCGTCTCGGAAGCCCATCAGCACGATGTGAAGGTGCTGCTCTCGGTCGGGGGCTGGGGCTATGACGCCGAGTTCGAAAAGCTGGCGGCCAACCCCGAGAGCCGGGCGCGGCTCGTCAGCGAGATCGTCAGGCACGTGCAGGAATACGACCTGGACGGCGCCGACATGGACTGGGAGTATCCCGATCCGGGCGAGTCGGCCGGGTACTTCTTGCTGCTGATGCAGGAACTGAGCGCGGCGATGCGTGCGGAGAGCAAGCTCCTGACGGCAGCTGTGGTCGCCGAAGGCCCGAACGCCGCCGGCATACCCTCCGAGGTCTTTGATTATGTCGAGTTCCTCAGCATCATGGCCTACGACGGCCCCGGTGAGCAGCACTCGCCCTACTCCTATGCCGAAGAGGCCCTTCGGTACTGGGCAGGCCGGGGCCTCCCGGCCGACAAGCGCGTGCTCGGCGTGCCGTTCTACGCGCAGCCGGGCGGAATTCCCTACCGGCAGCTCGTAGCTGCCAGCGAGGCGGCTCCCTGGTGCGACGCCGTCCCGTATCGCAGCGCGACCGTCTACCACAACAGCATCCCGACACTGCAGCGCAAGGTCCAGCTCGCGCTCCGCGAGGGCTCCGGGATCATGATCTGGGCGCTGCCCTACGACACCGCCGACGCGACTTCGCTCCTTGCCGCCATCTACGACGCTGTGCACGGCCACGCTGCCGGACCACCGAGCGCGGATCAGCCTCCTTGTGCGACCCCGGCCGCCTCGGGTGCCTCCTGACAGCCGCTCCGGGCACATCGAGGGAGGATAAGGATGCCGAAGGATATCGCCAGTGCCTCGAGTAGCTCCTCTGAGCCCGCAGACGTCCTCGCGGGCCCGATCCGCGTGAGTCCAACCGGGCGTTACTTTGTCGATGCAAGGGGCAGGCCCTTCTTCTGGCTCGGTGACACCGCCTGGCCCCTCTTTGCCCGCTACAGCCGCGAGGAGGCCGAGGCCTATCTTGAGAACCGCGCCCGGAAGGGCTTTACCGTCATCCAGGGGGTGCTGGCCTGGGGCGGGGGAACCGGCTTCGAAGAGAAGGTCCCCGGCCCCAACTATGCGGGCGAGCGGCCCTGGCACGAGAGCCCCTCCCGCCCGAACGAGGCCTACTTTGAGCACGTCGACCACCTGCTCCGCTTTGCCGGCGAGCGCGGCCTGGTGCTAGCGATGCTCCCGACCTGGGGCTACTATGTGACCGATCTGCCGATCTTTGACGCCGCAAGCGCCTTTGCCTACGGCCGCTGGCTGGGCGCGCGGTACCGGGATGTCCCCAACACCATCTGGGTCAACGGGGGCGATCGGGTCCCGACCGGCCGCGAGGAGGTCTACCGGGCCCTGGCGAGGGGGCTGCGCGAAGGGGATGGCGGCGCGCACCTCATCACCTTCCACCCCTGCGGGTGGCACTCTTCCTCCCAGTTCTTCCATGAGGAGGACTGGCTGGACTTTAACATGATCCAGACCTGGACGGAGTGGGCCAAGATATACCCCGCCGTGGTGGCCGACGGCCTGCTCTCCCCGCCCAAGCCGGTCGTCCTTGGCGAGCCGGCGTACGAGGATGGGCCGGAGTACCCGCAGGGACCGATCACGCCGCTGATCGTGCGGCGGCAGGCCTGGTGGGCCTTTATGGCCGGCGGGTACTTTACCTACGGCCACAACCAGATGTGGCGCATGGAGCCCGGCTGGACCTCAGCCTTGGACGCGCCCGGCGCCTTCCAGATGACCCTCTTCCGGCGCGTCGCCACCTCCCGCCCGTGGTGGCGGATGGTCCCCGACCAGGGGCTCTTTGCCAGCGGCGTGAGCTGCGAGCGGACGCTCAACGCCGCCCGGCGTGCCGCCGATGGCTCCCGTGCGATGGTCTATCTGAGCAGCCAGTGCCACGTGCTGATCCATCTGGACAAGATCCTCACCCGAGAGGTGCACGCCACCCTGGTCAACCCCGCGACCGGCGAGGAGCGCGACGGCGACCAGCACGAGCGCGACGCCTTCGACGCGGCTCACCTCGCCGTCGTTCCACAGCATGACGGCGAACGCCCCCAGGCTCAGGACCATCGCCGCGGGTCCCGCCGTCGGGATGTTCACGTCCATGGGGACCAGGAGCAGGGCGACTCCCAGGCCCGCGGTCAGCATGAAGATCGCGGCGCCGATCACCGTGCCGAGCGCGACCTGGTGGAGGCCGCCCACGGCCGCCGCGATGCCGGTCACCAGGTTCTCCGGCTCGAAGCCCGAGACGAGCGCGCCGATCAGGAACGGGCTCACGCCGAACGCCAGGGCGGTCCCCACCGCCCCCTCGGTGAA
>JAIMBM010000443.1 GCA_023511475.1 Anaerolineae bacterium | reverse complement strand
CCCCAACACTGGGCCGGTGGGTGCCATCCTGGCGGCCTCTGCACGATGTCGGGAGGCTCGCGGCGAAAGGCCAGAGTCGAGCCCCTCCCAGTCGGATTCCCCGCCCCCTCAAGTTGACCCACAGACCCCTTGATGCTAGACTTGGTCCGGGTCGGGGCTCTTTCTCTGCCGGTGTCGCGATGTTCTCCCCTCAAGGAGGCCCCTCATGAAGATTGTCTTCATCGGTGGCGGCAGCCTCACCTGGACGCCGATGCTCACGATCGACCTGGCATTGACGCCAGAGCTCCACGGGGCCGACCTCGTCCTGCAGGATATCAATCCCAGCGCCCTCGAGCGTATGCTTCCCCTGTGCCGCAAGATATCGGAGGAAGCGGGGAGCCACATCCGCGTGCGGGCGACGGTCGAGCGCGAGGAGGCGCTCCGCGGCGCGGACTATGTGGTGTTCTCGGTGGCTATCGGCGGCCTTGAGGCAGTCCGCGCCGACCTGGAGATACCGGCCCGCTACGGCGTCCGCCTGCCGGTAGGGATGAACGTGGGGCCGGCGGGGATCAACCGCACCCTCCGGCACGTGCCGGCGACGCTGGAGGTGTGCCGGCAGATGGAGGCCTGGTGCCCCGATGCCTGGCTGCTGAACCTGACGAACCCGATGACCCAAATCTGCCGGGCGGCCACCCGCGAGACGGGCATCCGCACGATCGGGCTGTGCCACGAGGTGACGCACTTTGCTGCGCGCCTGGCCGGGATCCTCGAGGTCTTGCCGGAGGAGGTGTGGGTGCAGGCGGCGGGGATCAACCACCTCCCCTGGATCACCGAGGTGCGTGCGGGCAAGCGCGACGGCCTGGCGATGTTGCGGGAGTGGCTCGCTGCCCACGGCCCGCTCCATTTCGCCCGCGAGGGCCTGCTGAACACCTGCTGGAGCGTCTTCATCGACCGGCTGGGCGTCAAGCTGACGATCTTTCAGGATACGGGGTGCCTGCCCGGCGCCGGGGACCGGCACGTGGCCGAGTTCTTCCCGCACTTTTTGCGCCCGGAGACCAACTGGGGCCTCGACTATGGCATCGAGGCGACTACCATCGAGCACCGCGCCGAATCCTACCGCCTGCAGGAAGCGCAGGTCGAGGCCTGGCTATCGGGCGAGGACCGGCTTCCCCTGCGCCCGAGCGGGGAGCAGCTCGCGCCGCTGATCGCGGCGCTGGAGGGAGGCCCGCCCGGCCGCTTTATCGTCAATATCCCCAACGAGGGGCAGGTGCCGAACCTCCCCATGGGGCAGGTTGTGGAGTGCTTTGCCCGGGTCGACCGCTGGGGCGTTCACCCCGAGTCTGCGGGGCCGCTTCCGCCACTGCCGGCAGCCGTCTGCAACTGGCACCTGGCAGAGATGGAGCTGACGCTGGAGGCCGCCCTGCACGGCGACCGCAGCCTGGCTCTGGAAGCCCTGCGTATGGACCCGCTGGTGCGCGATTGGGAGAGCGCCGAGCCGATGCTCCGCGAGATGCTGGAGGCTACGGCGGCCTGGCTGCCGCAGTTCGCTTGACCTGGCCTGTAACAAGTTGCCGCCCATACAGGATCGCCCTACAATACCAGGCCACAACTGGCAGGTATGCCCGCCCTTTTCACGGTGTGGAGGTCCCCGCATGTACTACGGCGCTGACTATTACCCCGAGCATTGGCCCGAAGAGCGCTGGCCGACCGATGCCGAGATGATGGCCGAGGCGGGCCTGAACCTGGTCCGCCTGGCCGAGTTCGCCTGGACAAGGCTAGAGCCCGAGCCGGAGCGCTTTGACTTTGCGTGGCTTGACCGGGCCATCGAGCACCTGGCGGCCCGGGGCATTCGGGTGGTTCTGGGCACGCCGACTGCCGCCCCGCCGGCCTGGCTGGTGCGCCAGCACCCCGAGGTCCTGCGCGTACGGGCCGATGGCCAGCGCGTCCACTACGGGCATCGCCGCAACGTCTGTCTGGTCTCGCCGGTCTACCGGCACTATACCGCCCGGATCGTGCGCGCCATGGCCGGGCACTATCGCGACCATCCCTCGGTGATCGGCTGGCAGATCGACAACGAGTTCGGCTGCCACGACTCGGCCCGCTGCTACTGCGAGGCCTGTCAGGAGGCGTTCCGGGAGTGGCTGGCGGCGCGCTACGGCAGCCTGGACGCCCTCAACCGGGCCTGGGGCACCGACTTTTGGAGCCACACCTACCGCGCCTGGGAGGAGATACCGCTGCCCTTTGCGGACGCCCTGCCCGCCAACCCGGGGCTGGCCCTGGACTACCGCCGCTTTGCATCGGACGCGAACGTCGCCTTCCAGCGGCTACAGATCGAGATTCTCCGCGAGCTGTGCCCGAGCCACTTTGTGACTCACAACTTTATGGCCAACGGCTTTCAGGAGCTGAACTACTACGATCTGGCGCGGGACCTGGACTTTGTCTCTTGGGACAACTACCCCGACCTGCGCCGCAGCGACCCTGCGCAGCTTGCCTTCAATCACACCTGCATCCGCGGCTGGAAGGGTGCCAACTTCTGGGTCATGGAAGAGGAGAGCGGCGCCCCGGGGACGACGGTGATCTCGCCCAACCCGCGGCCGGGGGATATCCGCCTGTGGAGCTATCAGGCCATCGCCCATGGGGCGGATGCCATCGTATACTTCCGCTGGCGCACCTGCACCTTTGGCGCCGAGCAGTACTGGCACGGCATCCTCGATCACGACGGCCGGCCCCGTCGGCGGTACTATGAGGTCCAGCGAATGGGCCGGGAGCTGCAGCGGATCGGTGGGCAGATTGTGGGCTCGGAGGTCAACGCGCAGGTTGCCCTGATCTTTGACTGGGACACGGCCTTCGCCTTCCAGATCCAGCCCAACAACGCAAGCTTTGACTACTTTGAGCACCTCAAGCGCTATTTCGCCGCCTTCCATCGGCGCAACGTGCCCGTCGATATCATCCCCTGGAGCGCCGACCTGCGCCGCTACCGGCTCGTGCTGGCGCCGGCGCTGT
This sequence comes from Anaerolineae bacterium, assembly GCA_023511475.1. Taxonomy (GTDB): domain Bacteria; phylum Chloroflexota; class Anaerolineae; order SpSt-313; family SpSt-313; genus SpSt-313. Next base: position 753 of record JAIMBM010000443.1, on the reverse strand, counting down.
ATGTTCTCTCACCTGAGGCCGCGGCACGCCTGCACGCCTATGTCGAGAAGGGCGGCACGGTGCTCTTTGACGTGCGCACCGGGGCTAAAGATGTCTATAACCGGGTGGCCGAGGGGCCATTGCCCGGGCTGGTCGCCGACCTGTGCGGGGTGACGGTGGACGAGTACGACTCCCTCGGGCCGGACGTTACCGTGCCGCTGGTGTTCGACACGCCGATCGTCTCACCCCAAAAGCTGCTGGCCCATACCTGGTGCGAGGTCTTGGCGCCGCAGGGGGCCAGGGTGTTGGTCCGCTACGGCGGCCAGTACTATGCGGGGCAGCCGGCGGCAACCGTCTGCTCGTACGGCAAGGGGCGCGCGGTGTACGTCGGGGCCATCGCCAACCCGCCTGCCTACGAGCGGCTCATCGACGAGCTCCTGAGCTCAACCGGCGTACAGCCGCTCCTCGACACACCCCCTGGGGTCGAGGTAACCGCCCGGTGGCAGGGGCAGAAGCGCCTGCTCTTCGTGCTGAACCACACAAACGCGCCGCAGAGCGTGAGCCTGCCGGGGGAGTTCCACGACCTGCTCTCCGGGCAGCCAATGAGCGGCACGGCGGTCCTCCCTCCCAAGGAGGTGTGGATACTCGTCTGAGGGGATGCGTTCCCGAGGGGCGGGGCTCGCTGTAGACGGGGTGCTGGCCGACGGCTCTTCCGGCCGGAACCCGCATCTTTGCCGTTACCGCCGGGGGTCATCCTTTCTGGGTGTTGCGGGG
>JAIMBM010000442.1 GCA_023511475.1 Anaerolineae bacterium | reverse complement strand
CCTACCGGAAAGGTGTCCCTTTTTCAACCCCCTGCGCCAAAAGGCCAAACTCGAGCCCCTTTTCCCTGGATTCGCCGCCCCCGCATCGGCAGAACATCCATGGATCCCATCAGGCTTCCGGCGTGATCCAGAAGTTGGTGTTGGCCAGCATCTCGTCGTACAGCTTCTCGTACTCGGTCAGCACCTGTTTGATCGGCTGCTGGTTCAGGAGGATGGCGTCCTCCATCTTGTGCCACATATCGTCAAAGGGCGCTGCCACTTCGCCGGGGAAGACCATGCCGCCGGCGAACTGCTTCGCCAGCACGGCAAGGGCCTGCGTGCGCCGCTGCTCCTGCGAGGGGCTCTCGACCGCTTCGACCTCAGCGAAGAGCTTGTCATAGTCGGGATGCGGCTCGGTCGTCAGGATCAGGCCGACGGTGTGCGAGCGCTCGACCAGATACTGGTACTCGTGGCAGTGGTACTTGAAGAGCTCCCAGGCGGCCTCCATCTTTTCGCCTTCTGCCAGGGTGCTGACCATCCAGCCGGGTCCATCATAGTCAAAGCGGCCGTAGGGACCGTCGCCGTCGAAGGTCGGGTACATGGCCGGTGCCCAGTCGATGTCGGGATAGTTCGCCTCCAGGGTCGAGCCGAACCAGGTCCAGACCTGTGTGATCGCGGCCTTGCCGGCGCCAAAGGCCTCGTCAAAGTTGAGGAACGCCCGGTCGTTCACTTTGAAGCGGTCGTACATGTCGACCAGCATCTGCCAGGCGTTGACGCTCTCAGGCGTGTTGATAAAGCTCTTCTTCTTGTCGTAGACGTGGGCCTTTTGCTGGTACATCATGTCGTTCCAGATATAGCGGGCATAGCCGTTGAAGGCAAAGCCGGCCTGGACCATCTGGCCGCCCTCGACCTTGGTGAGTTGCTGGCAGAACCTGCCAAACTCCTCCCAGGTCTTGGGGATGTCCGACACCTTGAGCCCCTCCTTCGCCAGCAGCTCCTTGTTGACGAAGAGGATGGGGCCCATGGCCGAGCAATGCACCCAGTAGAGCTTGCCGTCGTCGAGGGGTCGCACCTCGTAGAACTTGTGCTTCTTGATATACTCCGCCGGCAGGACTTCTTCGGGGATGTCGCGCACGACCTTGCGCCGGGGGTACTCGCCCTCGCGGTCTGCCTCGAAGACGATGTCGGGGCCCTGCTTAGCAGCTACGGCGGCGTTCACCTTGGTGTCCAGGTCGCCCCAGGGTATCGGCTCCCAGGTAGTCTTGATCTCGGGATAAGCCTTGTTGAAGCGTGCAATGGCCGCCTTCATGGCCCGAATCCAGGGGTCCGTCTCGTCGCCGGGAGGGCCCCAGAGCAGGAGCTCAACCGTCTTCTTCGGATGGACCTCGTCGTACCAGCCGTAGCCCTCCTGACCCTCCTTGTAGGCCTCGGGGATCTCTCGCACGCCCTCGGCCGGGGCGGCGCGCTCTGGCGTCTTCGGCGCGCAGGCCGCCAGCGCGGCTGCGCCGGCCCCGAGAGCCAGCAACTGCAGCATCCTGCGTCGCGTGGTGCGCAGTCTCACTTCTGCCATTGTCAGATGCTCCTTCCTTTCTCAGGGGGCTATGCCCCCGACGGATGCCAGCCGCGACGTGAGCTCGCGCGGCGCTCGAGCCGAGCACTTGCCCGGCCGCAGGCTGTGTGCTAGACTGAAGGTGGCGCGCAGGCGGTATCCGATGCTGCATCTCATCATACTGCATTCTGTGCCTCATGGGTACTGCCGCGGTTGTGCCAGGTTTCTGCCAAGAGGTGCAAGAGAGGTCGCCTTGTCGCTCACCAGAGAACGCTTTGCCGCGCAGGTGAAGGACGCCCTGCAGCACATGTACGACCCGGCCTACCTGCCGCAGCTCGAGCTGACCCGCCTGCTGGCTGGTGACGGCGACCAGACCTGGCAGGAGCGCTGTCAGAGCCTGAGACGCATCCTCATCGAAGCCATCGAGCGCCTCGACCCCGGGCCGCAGCTCCCCGTACGGGCGCGCGAGAGGCGGATGTACGCCATACTCTCTGCCTGCTATGTCCGCTCGCTGACGGCGCGGGCTGTCATGGAGGAGCTTGCCATCAGCGAGCGCCAGTACTGGCGCGACCGTCGCAGAGCGATCGATGCGCTGATCCAGCAGCTCTGGGAAGAGTACGGCCAGCGCCTGCAGGCGGCGCCAGCGGATGCAGGCGTGCCGACGGAGCGGGAGACGGCCGCCCGGGAGGAGACTGACCTCCTGATCTCGCGCAGCGTGCCTGAGGAAGTCAGCGTGTGCCACGTGGTGGAGCAGGCGGCGTCGGCCCTCAGCGGGCTTGCGCAGTCGCGGCGGGTTCGCCTGCGGATGGAGGCGCCGGAGCCCGGGCTGCTGGTCGTAGCCGACCGCACGATCCTCCGGCAGATCTGCCTCAACCTTCTCTCCCACGCCCTCGGGACGGCGGCGGCCGAGGTGCGGCTGCAGGTCGAAGAGAGAGAGGAGACGGTTGGGTTTCTGGTCTCTGCGAGCACCGGGCCTACAGCCGCTGTGCAACCGCAGCGGTCCGACGTCGGGCTGCAGATCGTCCGTCGCCTCGTCGAGGCACAGGGTGGACACATGATCGTGGCGGAGGACCAGTCGGGCTGGCGCGTCGCAGTCGAGCTGCCCAAGGCGCAGTCGCTGGCCGTGTTGGTTGTCGACGATAATGCGTCCATCATCAAGCTCTTCCAGCGGTACCTGGCGGGGACGCGGTATCGTGTCGTCGGTGCGGAGAGCGGGGCGGAGGCGCTGCAGCTTGTCGAGCAGGTGAGGCCAGCGGCCATCACGGTCGATGTCATGATGCCGGGGCAGGATGGCTGGGATACGCTCCAGGCGTTGCGGGCCCGGCCCGAGCTGCAGGAAGTGCCGATCATCGTCTGCTCCATCCTCGACGAGCCCCAGCTCGCCTTTTCCCTCGGGGCCGACGACTTTATTCGGAAGCCGGTCCAGCAGAGCACGCTCCTTCAGACCCTCAACCGTTGGGTTGGCGAGCCCCGGAGGGCGGTGCGGCGGCATCGAGCACGGCCTGAAGATATCTGAACAGCTCGGCCAGCGTGAACCCGCCGGGCTGCTGGACGGTAATCGGCCCCTGCAGGCGCAACACGCCATCCTCGGGCAACCTCTTGGCGCTGACGACTACCACAGGGATGCCGGCGAGAGCAGGATTCGCCTCCATGTGCTCCAGCACGCTAAAGCCGTCGAGGTGGGGCATGTAGAGATCGAGGAGGACGGCGTCGGGCTTGTCCGAGCGCATGAGGCGCAGCGCCTCCTCCCCATCGAAGGCGCGGAGTATCTCGTAGCGGCCAGGCACGGAGAGGAGCATCCTGGCCAGCAGGCGCACTATGCGCGGGTCATCATCCACCACCAGGATGCGGCGCGCCCCCGGCGCGCAAGAGTCCAGGGTGGCCAGCAGCTTTTGCCTGGACACCGGCTTGACCAGGAATCCCCGCACGCCAAGGGCAACCGCCGGCAGCGGTCCGGAGGGGAGGCTGCAGCCGATCAGCAGGGTTCCGGGGAGGTGAGGCCCTCCCTGGCCATCGCTGGCGAGGTGCAGCACCTCGGGCAGGCTCGCGGCATCGGCGATCACGGCACGCGGGCGGGTCCTCTCCAACTCTTGTGCCGCTGCCTTCAGATCCGCCATGTGGGTGACGCGGGTGCCATCGAGATGGCGTTGAAGCATCACGCCTGTGGTCGGGTCGGGATGGACGACAAGGACCTGCCTGCCGTCGCC
>JAIMBM010000441.1 GCA_023511475.1 Anaerolineae bacterium | reverse complement strand
CCTGGGGGAGGGGTCGGGGGTGGGGGGAGCAACCGCACGCGCGGCACCATATGACCCTTCAGGACTGCTGGAGCAAGCGGTAAGGGGCCAGGACCTGAAAAGGCCAAACTCGAGAATATGGTTCTCCCTGGCCCCGCCGCGGCGGGGCCAGGGAGAGGGGCATTCCCCGCTTTGCCCAGCAGACAAAGCGGTGGAGGTGCGCTATGTCCGAGCCCGACTACCATGGATCGATCCAGGAGGAGCTTTCTGCCGAGCTGCGGCAGAGGACGCTGCAGTGGCTCTTGCCCGGATCGGCGTTTCTCGGCGTGCTTCTCACCCTGGCCTCCGAGGCGCTCGCGTGGCCTCTGCAGATCACCACGCTGGGCTCGGTGCTCATCCTCTTTCCCCTCGCCATGTGGCTGCTGATCCGCTGGCACCGGGTGAGCGCCTGGCTGGCCGTGTTCGGCTACCTTGCCATCGCTCTGGCTGCGGTCCGCTGGACAGGCTCCGAGGCAGCCGCCAGCCTGTTTCCCGTGCCGGTGGCTCTCGCGGCGCTCCTACTCGGCCTCCGTGCTGGCGCCTTGATGGCCGCCGTTGCCAGCCTCTCCCTGATGGGCGCAGGGCGCCTTCTAGGCCTTGCCGATCCGTTGCCCCGGCTGCTGGCCGCCGCGGCCATCTGGGCGGTGCTCGCCCTGGTCTGGGCCAGCCTGGGCTGCGCCTTCCAGGCGGTCGCGTGGTGGCGCTCGACGTACGAGCGCATGCGTGACCTGCTCGAGGAAGCGCGCGGGCAGCGCCTCGAGCTGAAAGAGGCACAGGCTGACCTGCTGCTCGCCAATCAGGAGCTGGCGCGCGTCTCCGAGCGGCTGCGCGCCATGGCCGAGGTCGCCGAAGAGGCCCGCCGCGCCAAGGAAGAGTTCGTCGCCAACGTCAGCCACGAGCTGCGCACTCCCCTGAACATGATCATCGGCTTTAGCGAGATGATCACCCGGGCCCCCCAGGTGTACGGCACCGACCTCCCTCCGAAGCTCCTCGCCGACATCGAGATCATCCTCTCCAGCAGCCGGCACCTCGCCAGCCTCGTCGACGATGTGCTCGACCTGAGCCAGGTCGACGCCGGCCGCATGGCCCTCAGACGGGAGTGGACCTCTCTCGCCGAGATCGTGGACTCGGCGGCCATCGCCGTAACGCCACTGTTTGAGTCCAAAGAGCTCTGGTTGGAGGTAGAGGTCCCCGAGGACCTGCCTCATCTCTTCTGCGACAAGGTCCGCATCCGCCAGGTTATCCTCAACCTGCTGAGCAACGCCGGGCGCTACACGGACCAGGGTGGTGCCAGGCTGGAGGTCCGTCGGGAGCAGGACGAGCTGATCATCAGCGTGTCGGACACGGGCCCCGGCATTGCGCCCCAGGACCAGGAGCATATCTTTGAGCCCTTTGCCCAGGTCGGCAGCTCCCTGCGTCGGCGACATGGGGGCACCGGATTGGGGCTTGCCATCAGCAAGCGCTTTGTGGAGCTGCACGGCGGCCGGATGTGGTTCGAGAGTCAGCCCGGCACAGGGACGACCTTCTACTTCAGCCTGCCAGTAGAGCACGGCCGCTCTGCACACGCCCCCGGCTTCACGCGCTGGTTCAGCCCCTACCACGAGTATGAGCCCCGCACCCGGCCTTCGCGGGCACCGAGGGCCAGGCTTGCGCCGCGCTTCGTCGTTCTCGAGCCCGGGGACACCCTCCAGCGGCTCCTCAGCCGGTACTATGAAGGTGCCGAAGTCGTGCCCGCGCGGAGCTTTGGGGAGGCGGTTCGAGAGGTGAGCCGGCTCCCCGCCCAGGCGCTGATCGTCAACGACCACTCCATAGGGAAGTTGGGCCTCGAGCGGGTGACCGATCTGCCCTATGGCACGCCCGTCATCCAATGCTGGCTCCCCGGCAGAAAGGAGGCGGCAGAGCAGCTCGGCCTCGTCCGCTACCTGGTCAAGCCGGTCAGCCGCGAGGCTTTGCTCGAGGTGCTCGATGGGCTCGGGCGCCCCATCCGCACGGTGCTCCTCGTCGATGATGAGCCGGAGGCGCTGCAGCTCTACAGCCGCATCCTATCCTCCGCCGACAGGGGGTATCGCGTCCTGCGTGCCCTCACGGCGCAGCGGGCGCTGATGTTGCTCCGCCAGCGGCGGCCGGATGTTGTCCTGCTCGACCTGATCATGCCGGGGATGGATGGCTACGCGCTGCTTCGCGAGAAGAGTCAGGATCCGGCCATAGCCTCGATACCGGTCGTGGGCGTCAGCGCTCAGGACCCCGCCCGGGGACCCATCGCCGCCAGCTCGCTGACCATCGCCCGCAGCGGCGGCCTCCACCTGCAGGACGTGCTCAATGCCGTCGAGGCGATCAGCGAGCTGCTGGCGCCACCGGACAGGCTTGATCGAGGGCACTGAGGAAGGCCTCGCGGCTCACCGGCTTGCGCACAAATCCCGCCGCGCCCAGGGAGAGCGCCAACTCCTCTTCCGCCAGAATGGTGCAGACGACGATGGGCACATGCCCGGTCAGGGGATGCTGTCGCAGGCGGCCGAGCGCCTCCCAGCCGTCGATATCGGGCATCATGACGTCGAGCACGATAATGCGCGGCGAGGCCTCCCGTGCCACCTCGAGGGCCCCGGCCAGGGAAGTCGCAGGGAGCAGCCGATAACGGGTGTTGGTAGCATAGCGCTGGAAGAGCTGCAGCGTGTTTTCGTTGTCATCGATGGCCAGCACCGGCACCTGCCCGCTGGCCGGTAGGGTGAGGATGGCCTCTTGCGTCTCCGAGGTGGCCTCGATGGCCAGCGCTCCGCCAAAGGTAGCGGCCAGGCGTCTGGCCATATCGAGGCTTTCGGCGATGCTCTTTTCGGCCACCGGCTGGGCGGGCCGCCCGGCGCGGACCCGAACCTCTACCTCAAAGGGCCGGGCGGTGATGGCAATCGAGACACGCCGCCCCGGTGCGCCACGGATCGCTGCGCCGAACAGGCTGAGCAGAATCTGTCGCAGCGCCACAGGGTGGACCGCCAGCGGCATGAGAGGCGGACAGGGGGCGAGCTCGAGGGTTACGTCATGTCTCGCGGCTACCGGCTGCACGAGATCGACCACCGCCCTCAGGATTGCGGCCGGGTCCGCCGTTTCGGCCGGCGTGCTCTGGGAGAGCCAGGCCAGCTCCTCGGCGAACGACGAGCCGGCCTCGTCCGCCGCCGTCGAGTCGCTGCCGTCTCCCGACTGCGGGCGCAGGCCCGGTCGCAGGCGCTCGGCGAGCACCTGAATGGCCTGTGTCTCCAGCCGCCCGAGGTGGCGGATGCTCAGGCCGAGTTGATCGGCTACCTCCAGCTGGCTCTGGCGCTGGACATAGCGGTAAAGGAGCACCTCGTAGAGGCGCCACACCTTGGAATCGGGCGGCAGGTCGGCATCCGGCTGCAATGAGCGGATGGCCCGCGTCAGCTCCTGACGCAGCGCCGAGGCCGGGTCTGGCACCCCGGTGAGGCCGAGAAGCGAGACCAGAGGGTTGCTCCCAAGAACGAGAGGGTCGTAGAGATGCCTGAGCGCGGAACGGAGCAGGGCTGGCAATCTATCGGCGGTTGTCGCCATGGGGTGTCCAGTTCCTGTCTGGTTCATGTCCTGAAATGGGCGAGAATCGCCATCGCAGCGTGATATAATCATAGTATGATCCGCCGCGGCTGACAAAAAGACCCGTTGGAGTGAGAGATCTCTGCAAGGAGGGATCGAGATGCACGACGAGAGGAAGCTCAGAAT
>JAIMBM010000440.1 GCA_023511475.1 Anaerolineae bacterium | reverse complement strand
GGGGGGGGGGGGGGGGGGGGCGGCGGGGGGGCGCCCCCCCCCCCCCCCCCCGACTCCTGCCAGGCCGCTGCTGCGCGCTGGCTCGCCCGGCTGTTGACCTCGTTGCGCAGGATCGAGAAGTAGCGGATGGGCTTGAGCACCCATACCTCCTCCACGCGCCAGGCAAACTCGGGCTTCCAGAAGATAGCCTCGAGGATGCCCCGGGCCGCAGAAGCGGTCGGCACAGGGTAGGTGACCCGCTCGACCTTCATCTCCGGGCGCGTGAAGCAGGCATAGTCGCCCCATACCTTGACGCTGAGTGGCGGATAGCGTTCGTGCATGGAGTCCTCCTCTCTGGTGGAATCAGACGACCAGGCTGTCGGGGTCCGGATCCTCGCCGACCAGGCCGCAGATGGGATCGTAGCGGCCGAGCCACTCGCCTATGCCCGGGGCCAGCGGGGCGATGAGGCCCTGCCGGCGGAGGCGCTCCGCCTCCCGCCGGCGCACGTTGACGATGTAGGGCTGCAGGGCCCGCAGGAGGGGGCGGGGCGCGGCGGCGCGCCTCCGCACCGCGTCCACCAGCCCTTGCAGCCGCCGCTGCTCGTCCCCCGATCCGTACCGGACGATCACTGCCTCCGTATCATCCTCGATCATGCGAAAGCTGCGGGCGACCGCCGGAAAGTCCAGCGCCCGACGGTGGCTCTGGATGTCCTCGCGGTCGGGGCCGACGGTCTGGTAGAGCTGCGCAAAGTAGGCGTGTGCCGCCGCTGTGCCATGCAGGTCCAGCTCGCCCCGGCCTATAAGGGCCCGGGTTACGTCCGTGCCGGTCCGATACACGCCCGGCGGCGTGCAGCCTTCCGCGGTGTCGAAGATGACGACACGGCCCCGGTCCAGGCGCCCTTCGCGGTTGCAGCGCCCCGCCGCCTGGATCAGGCTGTCCAGCGGTCCGAGGGCGCGCAGCACGACCGGAAAGTCGAGATCGACCCCCGCTTCAACGACCTGTGTGGAGACGAGCCGGCAGCTTTCCCCCGCCGCCAGGCGGCGCCGCACCTCGGCGAGCACCTGCCGGCGATGCGCGCCACAGAGCAGGGTGGAGAGGTGGAGCGCGCCAGGGTCGCCAAGGACCCCCAGAAGGGCGAGCGCGTCCCGCTTGGTGTTGACGACCGCCAGCGCCTGGCGCTCGCCGGCAATCAGGCGGGCGACCTCCGGCCACTCGAGCGGCGGGTCCAGCCGCCACTCGTACTCCACTCGCTTGAGCGCGGAGAATAGCCGGTCTGGTGACGGCACGATCTCGATGGCCTCCAGGTTGCGGAAGGCCGGGATGGCCTCAAAGGCCGGCTGGGTAGCGGTCGAGAAGACGACGGAGGTGTTGTAGTACCTGGCGAGCCGGGAGAGGGCATCGAGGATGGGCTCCAGAAGCCGGGGCGGCAGGGACTGGGCCTCATCTATGAGGACCACGCTGTTGGCCAGCCGGTGAAGCTTGCGGGCCTGGCCCGGCGTGTTGGCGAAGAGGCTCTCGAAGAGCTGCACGGTGGTAGTCACGACGATCGGGGCATCCCAGTTCTCAGCGGCCAGGCGCTGCCACTGCGCGGCCGGGGAGCAGTCGTCACCCCCATCGGCGGAAAAGGCCGCGCTGTGGTGCTCCAGCACCGCCATTGGGCGGTCTCTGTCCGCATCAAAGACCTGTCGGTAGACGTCGGCGGTCTGCTCGGTGATGCTGATGTAGGGTATGGCCACGATGACTCGCTCCTGCCCGTGCAGCAGGGCGTGGCGCAGGGCAAAGGCCATGCCGGAGCGGGTCTTGCCCCCTCCTGTAGGCACGGTGAGGCGGAAGAGCCCCGGCCGCTGTGCCGCGGCCGCCAGGCAACTCTCATAGACCTCGTGCCGGGCGCAACTGACCGGATCGCTCCCTCGCCCGGAGAGCCGGGCCTGATCGTGTGTGAGGCGTCGCTCGAGCTCTTCCAGGCTCAGTCCGGCAGCGCGGACGCCCGCCGCCGCAGGCGAAAAGTGGCGCTCAGTGTCCAGATAGTCGGCGTCCACCAGGGCCGAGAAGAGCAGCCGCAGGAAGAGATCGGCGTTCAGGGGGTCGCACTCGACCTCAGTCGGCAGAGGCGGAGGGGCGGCAGGCTCGAGGTCGGGGATCGCCTGTCGCGCGAGGCGGAGCGCTGCCTGCGGATGCGGCTCGCTGGCCTGCTCCGCCAGCCAGGCCTTCAGCTCCGCAGGAGAGACGAGCCCGCCGTGATGCCCCCGTATGAGGAGCGCGAGCGGGCCAAGGTGCCTGGCAGCCAGGATGGCACCCGCGGCCTTGTGGTCCGGCCCGTGCCGGCGGGCGATGCCGGCCTCGCTTTCCATCAGGTACCGCTGAAAGGCGGGGGCGAACTTGCCCAGGTCGTGCCAGAGGCCGAGGGCGCGGGCCGCCTCCGGCGCACCGAGCGCCCTGGCAAACCCGGCGGCCAGGTCGGCCACGGCCCGCAGGTGCGCCACGAGGTCCTGCCGGATGCCATCGGCGTTGGCGGAGTGTGCGTAGGCCACGGCGTCCTCCTCCGACTGCCTTCGGGCGCGGGTGGTGTCTGGGACAGGCTGAGCCCTGTCGGGCGCTTTGCCCTCTTCGGCGCAGCAGCAACGCTGGGGAGCGCCCTAGCACGATGCGTCTATTGGCAGGAACGGAGACTTCGCATGGGCATTATGCGGTCTCTTGGTTATCCTGGCAAGTTCCGAGGTCACGTTGGCATGCGGGCTTCTGGCGGACGCCGCCGTGGGACTCGCAGAAAGGGGGCACCCCGCATCGGTTCAGACGGGTGCAGAGGCGGCAGTGGAGGCGGCTGCGCCGGGTCGCTTCTGAGGGGCTTCCGGCGGATTGCGGCCAGGCCGTCGTAAGGAGGCCTGCCCCGCCTGCTCCTACACGCTGGCCTCCACCAGCCTCACCACCTCCCACACGCTCGCCACGACGTGGTCACACCTTGGCGCGAGGAGGGGGATGCGCTCGGGGGCAATCTGGGCCAGATGGCGCGTGATGAGCACCGGGGTCATGCCGACGCGGCGGGCGCCGAGGTGCTCGTCGGAGCGGCCGTCCCCAACGTAGAGGCAGGCCTCGGGGCTGACCCCGAGCCGCTCGCAGAGCCGGAGGTAGAACTCGGGCTCGGGCTTGCGCAGGCCCTCATGGCAGGAGAATAGCGCGCAGTCAAAGCACCCGGCGAGGGGTGAGTCGGGCCAGGCCTCGACCTCCTCGCAGTCGGCATCGGACAGGAGCCCGAGCTTGAGGCCCCGCGCCCGCAGCGCGCCGAGGGCCTCGAGGACGTCCGGCTCGATCTCGACCAGCGCCCGGCGGAAGCGGGCCTTGCGCTGGGCGCAGAGCGCGGCCCAGCGCTCCGGCTCGTGGGCGAGGCCGAGCTCGGGGGCCATCAGGGCGAGGACCTCGGCGTTGGTGCGGTAGCGGCCTCGCGCCCGCCCGTCTTCATGCCTCAGCCAGACGGGGCCCCAGCGCTCCGGTGGCACCCCGAGGAGCTCGTGCAGTGACGGCCCGGCTGCACCGACCGCCTCCAGCGAGATAAGGGTGTGGAAGAGGTCAAAGATCACTGCGCGATACGGCATGGGACATGTCTCCAGAGGTTCGACCCGCCCACGAGCCGTCGCGGGGCCTTGTCTGCTCTCGTGGAGGCCTGCCGCGACGGAATGGTGCCCCCACCCCCACCCCCGCCCCCCGGGGGGCCCCCCGGGCCCCCCGGGGGGCGGGGCCCCCGCCGTCGCGGGGGCGTGGCCCAGCCCCC
>JAIMBM010000439.1 GCA_023511475.1 Anaerolineae bacterium | reverse complement strand
CGTTGGCATCGAACACCGGAACGGGTGCGAGCGTCTGATGCTCGTAGAAGCTCACCTCTATCCACGCGATGTGCCCTTCGGCGATGTGACTCTCAACTGGGATGACCAGGTCCTCGCCGAAGGTGTACCCGGGTTCCCAAGTGCTCGTAGCGAGCGCCCCATGGCCCGGGAAGCGATGGACCTCCCCGATCAGCTCGCGCTGACCCTCGAAAACCTGGACGGCCAGGCTATAGTCGGCATCGGCACGGTCAAGCACACGCCAGGCCAGACTGACGTGTATCTCGTCCCTGCTTGTGACGAAGGGGTTCTGGATTCGGTAGCCTACCAGTTCTGCAAAACTGCCAAAGGTGCAGTGGATCGGCATGTATTCAGCCAACTGGGCTTCGGGCAGGCGAGGTGGAAGTGAGTAAGCGGGGGCGATGCAGAGTGCCGGTATCAGCGCGGACAAGACGAGCAGTGCGCCACCGCTTGCGGCCCACGCAGAGAGCCGCGCGCGGCCCCGGAACAGCTCAGACCAACCCTTGGCAAGCAGAGTGCAGAGCGCGGGGAGTGCGGGCAAAAGGTAGCGGCCCGGCACAATCCTGGCGCCAAGGCTCACAATGTGGGTCACCGAAATGGCGCTTACCGACACGATGACAAGCAGGAGAACCCCAACTCTCTCTCTGTGTCCCCGACGCCTTAGCACCGACACGATGAGCGCGAGCATGGCAAGGGTGCTCCAGCCAAGGGCACTCCAGGACACCCACTCTGGCAAGGAGATGTTGCCCCAGCCAAAGCTTGCCCACAAGGTGGGCAGAGCTGTGGCGAAAGCCGGGAGCAGCGAGCTCCACCGGGAAGGGTCTGCGAGGAATCCCCTCCGGACGGTACCAAGCAGTATTGAGAAGCTACGGTATCTGCCCAGCGCCCCCACACCACTGTTGATGTTCCGTGCGTACCACCATCCGATTGCGACCGCACAAACACCTGCAGCGCCCGCAAGAGATAACAGAAGCCTCTTGCGATGGACGGATTGCGACCGGAGAAAGGTCAGCCCAATCACTACCAAGACCGGCGGAAGCAGGCCAAGCGCATTGTTCTTGGCCAGGAGGGCCAGGGCCGTGGCCAGGCCCAGCGCCACGATGTCCGGGAGGTTGGGCCGGTCACGCGCCACGACCCTCAGCAGCAGCCACGTGAGTGCAGCTCCGCAGACCGTGACCATGATATCGTTGGTGATCACGGCCGACAGGAATCGATACTGAGGCCAGAAGGCTACGAGCCACGTGGCTCCCCATCGAACCCAGGGGTCAGCCGGAAACGCGGTGCGCGCCGCCGCGTAGGTGAAGACCAGCCCGAAGGCTGCGATCAGCACCGAAGCCAGACGAGCCAGGCGGACGGCCAGCGTGGTACCCCGGTAAGGCCAGCGCTCTGCGACAGGGTCGTGGACCACGCGGTTGGCCCCTCCGTGCACCGGTCCTGACCACATGTGGGGGTTCAGCTTGGGCGACGTGTCCTCGCCCAGGTCGGCCAGCGTCAGGGGTATGGCTGCCAGGAGATAGTAGAGCGGAGGCTGATGTGTCTCGTCGTTCTCAGCGATCAGAGGCCTGGTAGGATCGGGGAGGCGGCGTTCGTCAGCGAGATAGCGCACAAAGCGGTAATGCCCGATCTCATCGTACGATTCAAAGATGGGGATGGTGACAGCGTAGTAGACTCCTAGAACCGTATGAACAACGAGCAGAGCGGCAAGAGCGCGGGTCTCCCAGCTTGATGGGCGCATTCTCGTCCCCGACATGTACAAGGCTCGAGCCGGATATCGCGACAGATGCCTCCTGGTGATGGCGTGCTCCGGATTGTAGTAGGAAGCGTGCCAGCGGTCAAAGCCTCAACCGCGGTCATGTGTCACATCTTGCCTGCCCGGGCAAGGGCCCCCGTCTATGCCCGGACGCCGTCCGTCCTCCGAAGGCAGGAGGCCGAGGGAGGCCACCCGATCCTGCGACGCGTCCCCGTATGCACAGCCGATGCGCACGTTGTAGCTGGCAACTCTCCCCCGTTTGCTTTCTCCCTCGATTCGTCCTACCCTACCCCTGGCGGCCGGCTGCGGCTGCACGAGCACGCCAGACGGAGGCTTGCGATGACCGATCTCCTCTACCAGACCGACAGCTACCTTCGAGAGTTCGACGCCCTGGTGACCGCGGTCGACGGTCAGGTGGTAGCGCTGGACCGCACGGCCTTTTACCCCGGGGGCGGCGGCCAGCCCTGTGATCAGGGCACGTTGACTGACGGCTCCCGTACCTGGAGGGTGCCGCAGGTGAAGAAGGCGGGCGACACGGTCTGGCACGTTTTGGAGGGCGAGCCACCCGCTCCGGGCACCCGAGTCACCGGCCGGCTCGACTGGGACCGCCGCTACGGCCTGATGCGGCTGCATACGGCCCTGCATATCCTGTGCGGCGTGATCTGGCGCGACTATGGTGCCCTGGTGACCGGCGGCAACATGGAGCCCGGGCGCGCCCGCATGGATTTCGAGTTCGAGCGCATGCAGGCGGATCTGGTGCACGAGATCGCCGCCAAGGTGAACGCCGAGGTTGCCGCTGCCCGGCCGGTGCGGGTGGCGATCCTGCCGCGGGAGGAGGCCTTTCGCATCCCGGACCTGATCCGCACCAAGATCAACCTGCTTCCCGAGGCGATCCGCGAGGTGCGCACGGTGGAGATTGTCGGCCTCGACCTGCAGGCGGATGGTGGCACGCACGTCGCCAACACGCGCGAGGTGGGCGAGATTCGCATTGTGGACTATCTCAGCAAAGGCAGGATCAACAAACGGCTGGTCATCGCCCTCGAGCCATGAGCCAACGCATTGCGGTAACGTTCCCGAGGCGCGTGTCGCGAACGCTGCGCAGAGTTCTGCCTGTCCGCCGCCGACGCGGACGCACCGGCGCAGTGCTGCGCCTCGCCTTGCCGGCAGTCAGCGAGCAACTGCTTAACATGACGGTCGGCCTGGCCGATACCTGGCTTGTCGGGCATCTGGGGGCCGATCCGATTGCGGCCGTCAGCATCTCGAACCAGATCGTCATGCTCGCGCAGGTGCTGTGCTCCTCGATCGCGACCGGTAGCACGGCGCTGATTGCGCGCTGCGTCGGCGCGCAGGACGCCGTAACCGCGAACCGCGCCGTCGGCCAGTCCATGCTGGTAGCGGTGCTCATTGGCCTGGGCACCACAGCAGCGGGCGTGGGCTTTGCTGGCCAGGCCGCCCGGCTGATGGGCGCAACGGGGAACGCGCTGCCCATGGCCACGGCGTATCTCCGCATCGTCTCGTGGAGCCTGATGCTCATGACGTGTCTGTTCGTGGGCAACGCCTGCCTGCGGGGGGCCGGTGATACGCTCTCTGCAATGCGCGTCATGATGCTGGTCAACGCCATCAACATCGTCGTTGCTGCAGCGCTGATCTATGGTCCCTTCGGGTTGCCGCGGCTCGGGGTTGTGGGCTCGGCGCTCGGGGCGGCGGCAGGAAGGTCGGTCGGCGGCATCGTGGTGCTGGTGACGCTCTGGCGGGGCCGGGCCGGCCTGCGGCTGCACTGGCGGCGCATGGTGCCAGACGTCTCGGTGATCCGCCGCATCCTGCGCATTGGCATCCCCACCGGGATAGAGATGCTGCTCTTCCGCTTCGGGGACATGTCCTATTACCGCGTGGTCACCTCTCTCGGAATGGCTGCCTGTGCCGCGCACGCGATCACGTTGAACGCCCAGTCGCTCAGCTTCTCGCCGGGGTTTGGCTTTGCCATGGC
>JAIMBM010000044.1 GCA_023511475.1 Anaerolineae bacterium | reverse complement strand
GCCACAATTCTCTTAACGCTGCAAAAACACGCGCAATTGTTAAAGATTCTTGCCCCCTGTCCGCCCCTGAAGGGGGACAGGGGGAGGGGGTTCCCCGACGAGCCACCGCAAAGCCGATCCAGATGGGCACGCCCAGCAACAGCCCGCCTCCGTGCCATGCGCTGAACGCGAGTCTGAACAGCTACGCAGCGGCAAACAGTTGCATTTGCAGCCAGCCTCAATTGGAGTATACTATGAAAAAGAACCTGTGTCAAGGCTGCGAAGAGGCGGGTGCGCATTCTCGCGGAGTGGAGCGCCCGGTGCGGGCGCGTGCTGTCGATGGCGCGAAGGGAGAGGTATATGTGTTGCGAGGCCCAGTTCCTTCAAAGGCTGCGTGAGCGCGGTCTGCGGCTGACCCCGCAGCGGGAGATGGTCCTCCGGGCGTTGCACGAGGTCGACTCTCATGCGACCGCAGAGGAGATCTATGCCCGCGTGAGCGTGCAGAGCGCCGCGGTCGATCTCTCGACGGTGTATCGTACGGTCGAGCTGCTGCAGGACCTCCGGCTGCTCTCGACGATCGAGCTCGCCGATGGCCAGCGCGCCTACGAGCTGATTGGCGTGCACGGGCCACACCACCACCTGCAGTGCCGCCGCTGCGGCGGGCTCTCGCGCATAGAGCCGGAGGCGGTGCGGCCGCTGATCGAGACGCTGCGCCTGCGCTACGGTTTTGCGGCCGAGCCCGACCACCTGGTCATCGCCGGCCTCTGCCAGGCCTGCCGGGAGGGGGAGGAGCGAGAGGCCCAGTCGGCCGCCTGAGGAGGCGAACCGATACGCTAGACGATCTTGCGCGGCCTGGCAGCCTCGGCGCTGCGAATCTCGACTGCCTGCTCCTCGTACCCGTGCCGTCCGAGCAGGGCGTAGGCGGCGTTCTTGCCGGCCTCCACGCCCGGCTGGTCGTAGGCATCGACGGCGAAGAAGAGGGCTGCGATGGCCGTTTGCATCTCGAGCATGTAGAGGAACTGCCCGACCGTGAAGGCGTTGACCTCTGGGAAGATGTGTGTGCAGTTGGGGCGACCGGCTTTGGTCAGGGCGATGGCGGTCGCTTCTCGCTCCACGTTGATGAGCTCGGCGAGCGTGTGCCCGCCGAGATAAGCGATCTCCTCCTCGCCCGGGTCGGCTGCAGGGACCGGCCCCTCCTCCGTAAAGCGCTCGACGGCCACAAAGTTGATGATCTTGTCCGGCGGGCCCTCCATATAGAGCTGGATCTGGGAGTGCTGATCGGTCGCTCCAAGGGCGAGCACTGGGGTCGGCCCGAGGTTCACCCGCTTTCCCAGGGTGCTCATCTGCTTCCCGAGGCTCTCTGCCCACAGCTGTCGGAACCAGTCGGCAATGTCGCGCAGGTGCTGGCTGTAGGGCATCATCACCGAGATGCGCTGCCCGCGCGGGTAGGCGAGGTGCTGCAGGGCAGCGTTCATCCCGGCCGGGTTGCGGCGCAGCGCGCGCACCGAGCAGAGTTGGTCGGCATAGGCCGCTCCGGCGAGGAGCTCACGGATGTCGATCCCCACCAGCGCCGCCGGCACCAGCCCCACGGGTGAGAGGACGGAAAAGCGCCCGCCAACCCCGGGCGGGATGGCAAAGGTCCGGTATCCCTCACGCTCCGCGATCTCCCTCAGGGCGCCCCTGGCCGGGTCGGTAATCGCCACCAGGTGACAGGCC
Organism: Anaerolineae bacterium; assembly: GCA_023511475.1. GTDB lineage: Bacteria > Chloroflexota > Anaerolineae > SpSt-313 > SpSt-313 > SpSt-313. The sequence continues at coordinate 10,306 of JAIMBM010000044.1, read as the reverse complement.
GCGGCATCCCCCAGCCTTTCCCTGAGCCAGGCGCGGGCGATCAGGAACTGCGCCACGGTCTCCACGGTGTTGCCCGACTTGGTGATCACGATGCACAGAGTCCGCTCCGGGTCGAGCATCTGGAGCGTGGGCATGACCCAGTCGGGGTCCACATTGTCGAGGACAAAGAGGCGGGGGCGCCGGCGCCGTTCCGGCGACCAATAATCAGAGCCAAGGGGCAGAAGGGCTGTCTTCAGGGCGGTCACTCCGAGGGCGGAGCCGCCGATTCCCAACACGAGGACGTCGTCAAAGACCCCATCGACCTCCCGGGCATAGGCGAGCACCTCCTCGACCGTTTCCTGCTGGTAGGGGAGGTCCATCCAGGCCAGGTCCTTGGGTCCCCGGCGCCTGCGCAGCACATCGAGGCCGGCCGAGAGGCGGAACTCCATCTGGTCGAGCTCGTCCTCGGTGGTGCCGCGGTTCTTGCCTACGGCATCGGCCAGCATGTTGGTATAGTCGAAGCGAATGCGCATCGAATCGCGCCATTCCGCGTCTTCGTAACGTGGCATAGTCTGCTCCTGTGTTGCCCTGGGCCGAGGGCGAAGATAGCACAGACCGTCAGCTCCGTCAAGGAGGGACAATGCTCACCACACGAGCGGCGCTGCGCGCTCTCCTGCTGTGGCGACAGGGGCTGCTGGGAGACAGGATATCCGGCGGCGCGGCAGGCGCGGTAGCCTGGACGCGTCGGCAGGGCTTTTTGCCGCTCGAGCTGCAGGCGCACGCGCTGGCCCCGGGCCACGACCTGGCAATGCTCTGTCGCGTGTCCAGCTATCGGATCGGCGGCCTCGACATGTTCCTCTACAATGGGGGCCATCTCTTCGAGCATTGCCTGCATCTCCCCGGTGCTCTGCCGGCGGACGACTATACCCTGATCCATGACCCCGAGAAGGTCGCCGCTGCCTCGCGGCCCGGCTCGCCTGGGGCGCTGGTCCTCGAGTTCCTGCGCCAAGAGGGACCGGCGACGGCGCGCGAGCTGCAGGCCTTCCTCCGGCGGCATGGCTTGAGCGACCGGCGTGCCATTGTGAGGACGGTGCACGACCTCTACTCGGGAGGCGCCATCCTCATCTGCCACCGGGAGGGCAGCCTGGAGAGCTATGACCTTGCCGAGCGCGTGCTCCCAACCCATACCGACGAGGCGCTGCCGCTGAGTGTTCGCCTGCGCGCTCTGGCCCGGCGCGTCCTGGAGGTCCTCGCGCCGGTGACGCGCCCGGCCCTGAGCCAGACGCTCAACTGTGTCGGGCTCCGGTCGCGCCTGGGCCTGGCCGCGATGAAGCGGGAGAAGGGGCGTATTGTGGCTGAGATGCTCGCAGAGGGGGAGATCGCGCAGCTGGAGGTCGAGGACCCCCCCGAGCGCTACCTGGTCCCGGCATCCTGGCTCGAGCGCCTTGGCGCAGAGCCCCGGCTTACCGCCCCGCGGGTGGCCTTCCTCTCGCCCATTGACCCAGTCGTGTGGGACAGGCGCCGGGCCCGCGACCTTTTTGGCTTTGACGCCCGCTCTCTGGACTCCCCATTGACGAGGGAGCACCGATGCTTCGGCCCCAACTCCCTCGCCATCCTGTATGGACAGGCCCTCGTGGGAATCCTCGAGCCGCAGATGCGGTGGTCCTACGACCGGCTGGTGATCCACGGCATACATCTGAGGGATCACGCGCTCCTCGAGGATCAACGCTTCCGTGCGGCGTTTATGGACGCCGTGCGGGAGCTGGCAGCCTTTCACGACGCGCGGGACATCCAGGGCGCGCGCTCGCTCCCGCTGCGCCTGCTGCCCTCCTGAGGAACCCCCTGCCTACCTGGCACTGACCGGATTCAGTGCGGATCAGGCCACTCTCGCGACCGTTCAGGCCCGCATTCTGGCTGCCTGTGCGGTGTTGCCCCCTCTCCCTTCCCCCTTCAGAGGCGGACAGTCCCATCCGCCCGATGACCGCGGGAGCATCGCCAGTTGCGCCGCCCCCATCCCCCCCGGGGCATTCCCTGCTTTGCCGCCCCGGCGACAAAGCAGGGGTTAGCCCCTCGCCCCGCCCCGGCCTCCCCGCCGCTTGTGCGGCGAGGAGGGGTATTTCCGGATGTCGGTACATTCCCCCTTCAGAACTTGATAACCGGCCTATCAACTTTTCTGCAGTCTGCCCATGAACCTGCGCCCGCCCCTCTTGACACTCTGCGCGCTTTGTGCTATCATGTTAGCACTCATGATGAGTGAGTGCTAAGGACATCGGCATCGCCGGCAGCGAGGCGCTCGTGCCAGCCCGCACCGGGCCGATGCGACCCGGCCAAGAGGTCTCCACATGGAGCAGCTGACCAGCCGCCAAGAGGAAATCCTCGGCATCGTGGTGCGTGAATACATAGCGTCGGCCGTACCGGTCGGCTCACAGACGATCGTGCGCCGCTATGGGCTCGGCCTCAGCCCGGCCACAGTGCGGAATGAGCTGGCCTTCCTGGAGCGCGAGGGCTATCTCCTGCAGACGCATGCTTCCGCCGGACGCATCCCGTCGGACAAGGGCTACCGGTACTTTGTCCACCGCCTGATGCAGGAGACAGAGCTCTCGCCGAGCGAGCAGCGCATGATCAGCCACCAGTTCCACCAGGTGCAGCTCGAGCTGCAGCAGTGGATGAAGCTGGCCGCTGCAGTGCTCGCTCAGACCGCGCGCAGCGCCTCTCTGGTGACTGCTCCCAAGGCACCGCAGGCGCGGCTCAAACACCTGGAGATGATCTCCCTGAGCGATGTGACCGCCCTCCTGGTAATGGTCTTCCAGGACGGCTCCATCCGGCAACAGGTGGTCCTGCTGCCGACCCCGACCGGCCAGGATGAGCTGACCAAAGTGTCCAACCATCTCAACGAGCTCCTCGGCTCGGCCAATGCGGCCGAGGTTCGCACCGGGCCCGCCGCCACGGCGTCCCTCACGGCGATCGAGCGCCACGTCGTCGACCGAGTCGCCGAGACGCTCGAGCAGATGGACCGCCGCAGTGAGCGCGAGATTCACCGCGATGGGCTCATCCACGTCCTGCGCCAGCCCGAGTTTGCGCAGGTGGACAAGTTCCGTCAGGTCGTCGAGGTGCTGGAGCGACGCAGCCTGCTGGAGTCCATCATCGCCGAGGTCCTGTGGGCCAACGGCGTGCAGGTGATCATTGGCGGCGAGGGCCGGTGGGACGATATCGAGGACTATAGCCTGGTCCTCTCGCCCTATGGCGTGCGAGGCGAGGCCAACGGGGTCGTGGGCGTGCTCGGCCCAACGCGCATGCCGTACGACCGGGCCATTCCGGCGGTACGCTTTGTGGCGCGCCTGATGAGCAGCCTCGTTGAGCATATGTACGGATACTAGCGACCGACCGCAGGCGTCCAGGCGGGTCCACTCGCGCTGCGGTACGGCCAGGCGCGCCGGACCCGGGTGCCGGGGGAAGCATGACCGTCCTGGGCGACTGCGCCAGTCGCTTCTCGCGACGTAGGTGCCATGGTTGATGATCTCCAGAAGCCAGAAGTGAGCGAGCGCCCCGAGGGCGGGGCGGGTGAGGTTTCCCACCACCCGCCGCCTGAAGCCGGGGAGGCGCCCGAGGCCAGCGCCCAGGCAGGCATAGGCGAGCCCGACCTTGCCGCCCAACTGGCCGAGGCCAGGGCCAGGGCCGACGAGTACCTGGACCAGCTGCGTCGCACGGCGGCCGACTTTGCCAACTACCGCAAGCGTGTCGAGCGCGAGCGGGAAGAAATGGGGCGGTTTGCCAACGCGCTCCTCATCACCAGGCTCTTGCCTGTCCTTGACGATTTCGAGCGGGCCATGGCGACGCTGTCGCCGGACCTCCGACGCTTCACCTGGACTGAGGGCGTGTGGCTGATCGCCCGCAAGCTCGAGACGGTGCTCGAGGCTGAAGGGCTCAAGCCCATCGAGGCAGCGGGAAAACCCTTCGACCCGGAGCGCCACGAGGCTGTCATCCGCGAGGAGACCACGGCCTATCCCGATGGTCAGGTCATCGCCGAGCTGCAGCGTGGGTACGAGCTGAACGGACGGGTGCTGCGGGCCAGCCTCGTGAAGGTCGCCGTAGCGCCCAGGGTCACATCCGAGGCGGCACCCTCCGGGCAGGAGGCCGGCTCCGGCGCCACCGGCGCGCCGGCCGAGGGCGCCGCGGGGGCCGAGACCCCGTCCGCGTGACGAGCAAGGAGGCGTGTAGCGCCCATGACCCGGTGCGGCCCCCTGCGGGGCCCAGTTTCGGTTTTTCTGAGCAGTCATCCAGGAGGCTTGACGAATGAGCAAGATTGTGGGCATTGACCTTGGGACGACCAACTCGGTGATTGCCGTCATGGAGGGCGGCGAGCCGGTGGTCATCCCTACCTCCGAGGGCAGCCGCCTGTGCCCCTCCGTGGTCGCCATCAACCCCAAGACAGGGGAGCGCATGGTCGGCCAGGTGGCCCGACGGCAGGCCATCACCAACCCGGAGAACACCATATACTCGATCAAGCGCTTCATGGGCCGCAAGTTCAACGACCCTGAAGTGCAGAAAGCCATGAAGCGCCTTCCCTACAAGGTCACAGCGGCACCTAACGGCGATGTGCAGGTGTGGATGGGTGGCAAGGCCTACTCGCCGCCCGAGATCTCGGCCATGATCCTGCAAAAGCTCAAGGCCGATGCCGAGGCGTATCTGGGGGAGGCCGTCCACCAGGCCGTCATCACGGTGCCCGCCTACTTTAACGATGCCCAGCGCCAGGCGACGAAGGACGCCGGCCGTATCGCCGGGCTGGAGGTCCTGCGCATCATCAACGAGCCGACCGCTTCTGCCCTTGCCTATGGCCTGGATAAAAAGAAGGATGAGCAGATCGCGGTCTACGACCTCGGCGGCGGGACCTTCGACATCTCGATCCTGAGCCTTGGCGATGGGGTCTTTGAGGTCAACTCGACCAACGGCGACACCTTCCTCGGCGGTGACGACTTTGACCAGCGCATCATCGACTGGATCGCCGAAGAGTTCCTTCGGGAGCAGGGGATCGACCTGCGCAAGGACCGCATGGCCCTGCAGCGCCTCAAGGAGGCGGCGGAGAAGGCCAAGATCGAGCTCTCCTCGGTCGTGCAGACCGAGATCAACCTGCCCTTCATCACCGCCGACGCCTCGGGGCCCAAGCATCTGGCCATGACCCTGACGCGGGCCAAGCTTGAGCAGCTTGTCGGCGACCTGATCGAAAAGTCGCTCGCGCCGGTGCGTCAGGCCCTCGAGGACGCCAAGCTCAAGCCGTCCGACATTGACGAGGTCGTCCTCGTTGGCGGGCAGACGCGTATGCCGCTGGTTCAGGAGACGGTACGCAAGTACTTTGGCCGGGAGCCGCACAAGGGTGTGAACCCGGATGAGGTCGTCGCCATCGGCGCGGCCATTCAGGCCGGTGTGCTCGGCGGCGAGGTCAAGGACGTGCTCCTGCTCGACGTCACGCCGCTGACCCTGGGTATCGAGACCCTGGGTGGGGTGGCCACCCCGCTCATCGAGCGGAACACCACCATCCCGACTCGCAAGAGCCAGATCTTCTCGACCGCCGCCGACGGCCAGACGAGCGTGGAGATCCACGTCGTGCAGGGCGAGCGGCCGATGGCTGCGGACAACAAGACCCTTGGCAGGTTCATCCTCGATGGCATCCCGCCGGCACCGCGCGGCATCCCTCAGATCGAGGTGACCTTTGACATCGATGCTGATGGCATCCTGCATGTCAGCGCGCAGGACAAGGCCACCGGACGCGAGCAAAAGATCACCATCACCGCCTCCAGCGGACTGAGCAAGGAGGAGGTCGACCGGCTGGTGCGCGAGGCGGAGCAGCATGCCGCCGAGGACCGCAGGCGCAAGGAGGAGGCCGAGGCCCGCAACCAGGCCGACACAGTAGCCTACAGCGCTGAGAAGACGCTGCGCGAGCTGGGCGACAAGGTTCCGGGCAACATGCGAAGCGAGGTCGAGCGCCACATCGCCGAGGTGCGTGAGGCGCTCAAGGGCTCCGACATCGAAGCTATCAAGCGGACCAGCCGTGAGCTGTCGGAGGTGCTGCAGCGCATGGGCGCCAGCGTCTATCAGCAGCAGGCGGCCGGCTCGGGCCAGGGATCCGAGGGTCCGGCAGGCGGCCCGCCTCGGGACGACGGGACCGTCGAAGGCGAGTTCCGAGAGGTCTAGCTCGATCTCAGACTCAGGCGAGGAGAGCGAGCAGGCTCTCCTCGCCTCGAGCGCCGTACTGCGAGCGCGACCCTCTCATCTTCCCCATCCTTGATACCCCGGCTGAGAGCAGTCCGCGCCACCCGCCCCGGCACGGGCATGCACGCCCTGAATGCCGGAGGAATCCCTGAGGAGCAGGGCCACAAGCCCGGTTCCCGCTTCTATAGCCTTTGAGCGCATGAAATCCGGCCCTGGCGACGACGTCTTTATGAGCACAGCGCAGTCCGCCGGGCTCGAGAATCCGGATTGCTCCCCCGGCCAGCAATCCTACAATGCCTGCAAGCGGGAGGGTGAGAGGGGTCGCGTGAAGAGCATCCTGGTTGTTGATGATGAGGAGTCCCTGGTCGAGTTTGTAGGTGCCCTGCTCGAAGATGCGGGGTATGGCGTCGAGCGTGCCTACGATGGTCGGTCGGCCCTCGAGATCGCACGGACCAAGCAGCCCGACCTCATCATCGCGGACATCATGATGCCGGTGATGGACGGCCTCGAGCTGTACCGGGAGGTCCGCGCCTCGGCGGCGACCCGGCACATCCCCTTCATCTTTGTCACGGCGGGCCGCATGCCCAACCATCTCCCAGCCGATGTTGTCACCATCCGCAAGCCCTTCGATCTCGAGACGCTGGAGAGGGCCGTTGCCCAGCTGCTCGAACGGGGCTCCGACAACCACAGGCTGCCGCCCGCCTGCCTCAACTGACCGCCGCTTCCCCAGTTCGCCCCTTTCCCCATGCCGTGGCATAATACCGCCGCCAGTAGATAGTGGCGGACTCCCCTGGCCTGGAACAGGAAGGTGAGCATGCGATTCTCAAGGGCTGTGCTGTGCCTGGCGGCGCTGACGCTCTCGATGGCCTTCACCGGCTGCCGCGCGCGCCCAAGGTCCCCCGCCTCTCCCGCCGCACCTCCGACGGTAGCTCCCTCGGGCACGCCAGAGGCTGCAAGGGGAGGCGTCGAGGTCGCGCTGGCAGCGATTGCGTGGCCGGAGGGCCCGGCCGTGGCCCGTGTGAACGGGGTGGACGTGCCCACTGCTGCCTGGCGCGAAGAGGTCACCCGCCAGCTCCGGCTGATGACCCGCCAGTATGACATCGACTGGAACGACCCCGATAACATCGCCCGCCTTCCCACCATCCTCCATCGCGAGCTCGAGCACCTGATCGATCTCGAGCTGCTGCGTCAGCTCACTGCCCGGGAAGAGCTCGCCGCCCTCGATTCCGAGGTGGAAGAGGCCGCTGCCAGGGCCCGTGAGCAGGCCCTCGCCAGCGGCCAGTTCGCGGATTTCGGGGCGTTCCTCGAAGCCAACGAGCTGACCGAGGAGCGGTTCAGGCTGATAGTCCGCGAGCAGCTCATGCTCGAGCGGCTCCTCGCCGCCCACGGCGGGCCGGACGAGGTCGAGCAGGTCCACGTTCGCCACATCCTCGTGGCCGACGGAAACAAGGCACAGGCGGTGCTGACCAGGCTCACCGCCGGAGAGAGCTTTGAGGACCTCGCTGCTCTCTACTCCCTCGATGGGGGTACCCGCGACCAGGGAGGGGACCTCGGCTGGCTGCCGCGGGGCGTGGTCCTGCCTGAGCTTGAGGAGGCCGCCTTCTCTCTGGAGCCCGGGGAGACGAGTGCTCCCATCAAGAGCAGCCTCGGCTATCACATCATCCGCGTGGACGAGCGGGGCCTGCGGCCGCTGGCCGAGCCGCTCCTCACTCAGGTCCGCCAGCAGAGGCTCGTGGAGTGGCTTGACGACCAGCGCGAGGCCGCGGCGATCGAGCGGCTCTACGACCCCCTGTCCGGAGCTGCCCTCGCAGGCAGGTAGCTCCGGGGGCTGCCCCAGAGGGGCTTCCCATTCATATCGGATGGTGCTATAATCGGCGCCTACACCGACCTTGCTGGAGGATATCATGGGCACCGCTGCGTACACCGAGCTAGACCGCCTGATCATCAACACCATCCGCATGCTGGCGGTAGATGCCGTGCAGGCCGCCGAGTCCGGGCACCCCGGCATGCCGATGGGCATGGCCGCGCCGGCCTACGTCCTCTGGACGCGCTTTCTGCGTCATAACCCTGCCAATCCGCAGTGGCCGAACCGCGACCGGTTCATCCTCTCTGCCGGGCATGGCTCCATGCTCCTCTATGCGCTGCTGCATCTGAGTGGCTATGAGCTCTCACTGGAAGAGATCAAGCGTTTCCGGCAGTGGGGCAGCCTGACCCCCGGGCACCCGGAGCGCGGCGTGACCCCGGGCGTGGAGACGACAACCGGACCCCTCGGGCAGGGGTTTGGGAACGGTGTCGGCATGGCCATCGCCGAGCGATATCTCGCGCAGCTCTTCAACCGTCCCGGCTACAACATCGTGGACCACTACACCTATGCCATCGTGAGCGATGGCGACCTGATGGAGGGCGTGGCGGCAGAGGCGGCGTCGCTGGCCGGGCACCTTCGCCTCGGCAAGCTCATCTACCTCTACGACGACAACCGCATCTCCATTGAGGGACCGACCTCGCTCTCCTTCACAGAGGATGTGCCCCTGCGCTTCCGGGCCTATGGCTGGCACGTGCAGACGGTCGACGGCCTCGACCTCGTCGCCATCGACGAGGCCATCCGTGCGGCGCAGGCCGAGCAGGAGCGGCCCTCGCTGATCGCGGTCAGGACCCATATCGGCTACGGCAGCCCGAACAAGCAGGATACGGCAGCGGCACACGGCGAGCCACTCGGCGAGGAAGAGGTCGCGCTCACCAAGCAGGCGCTCGGCTGGCCGCTGGAGCCCAGGTTCTATGTTCCGGACACGGTCCGCGGGTACTTTGCGGAGCAGCTTGAGTACTGGCGCCATCTGGAGGCCGACTGGCACGCCCTCTTTGAGAGCTACCGGCAGGACTACCCGGACCTCGCTGAGCGGTTCGAGCAGATGATGGCCGGCGAGCTCCCGGAGGGCTGGCAGGAGAGAGTCCCGCACTTCCCCGCCGGCAAGTCCATCGCCACGCGGAACGCCTCCGGCGAGGTCCTCAACGCCATAGCGCCGGCCCTGCCGGGCCTCATCGGCGGCTCTGCGGACCTTGCACCCTCGACCAAGACGCTCCTGAAGGGCGGAGGGGATCAGGAGGCCGGGAACCCTGGCGGTCGGAACCTGCACTTTGGGGTGCGCGAGCATGCCATGGGGGCGATCGTCAACGGCATGGCGGCCCATGGGGGGCTGCGCCCCTTCGGGGCGACCTTCTTCGTCTTCTCGGACTATATGCGGCCGGCGCTGCGCCTCTCCGCGCTCATGGAGCTGCCGGTCGTGTGGGTCTACACCCACGACAGCATCTTTGTCGGCGAGGATGGCCCCACGCACCAGCCTGTCGAGCACCTCGCCTCCCTCCGCGCGATTCCGCATCTCATCACCATCCGCCCGGCCGACGCCAACGAGACGGCCGTAGCCTGGCAGGTGGCTCTGGAGCAGCGGGGGCCCGTGGCGCTGATCCTCTCCCGGCAGAACCTGCCGGTGCTCGATCGGGAGAGGATGGCTCCGGCGGATGGCCTTCGGCGAGGAGCCTACATCCTCTCCGACTCGCCCGGGCGACGGCCGGACCTGGTCCTCATCGCCACCGGCTCGGAGGTCGCCCTGGCACTCGAGGCGCAGACCGTGCTCGCCGAGCGGCGCATCGGTGCGCGCGTGGTGAGCATGCCGAGTTGGGAGCTCTTCGAGGCTCAGCCTGAGGAGTACCGCGTGAGGGTTCTTCCCCCCGATGTGCCGGTGCGTCTAGCCATCGAAGCGGGCTCGTCCATGGGGTGGGAGCGCTATGTCGGAGCCTTCGGCGGGGTTCTGGGCATCGAGAGGCGCTTTGGCGCCTCAGCCCCGCACAAGGTGCTGGCCTGTCACTATGGGTTCACAGTTGATGAGGTGGTGGCCCGCGCTGAGGAGCTGCTGGAGACCTTTGTGGCCAAGGCGGATCAGATGTGCACACTGTTGAGGTGCAGGCGGCCCTAGGCGCAGGCGCCTCCGGGCGGCTACTTCAGCCATCGGGGCGAGCGTGCCTGGAAGCCGGGGCGCCTTCAGGCAGAGTCTTCGGACGCACGGGTGGCGGAAATCGCGGTTTTCGCGTCCTGCGGCAGGAACTCCCCATCCCCCCAGCCCCCTTC
>JAIMBM010000438.1 GCA_023511475.1 Anaerolineae bacterium | reverse complement strand
CGAGACACTACCGCGGGCAGGTTCCGAGAGTCGCCAGATGGTCGCAGTCTACACCGACGATTCTGGGATACACCCGCTGCCTCCAGCCGAACCCTTTGACAGGTCTGCACGCGTATGGTAGTTTTATCCCACACGAGAGCGAGGGCACGAGGCATGGCAACGATCCGCGAGGTCGCAAGGAAGGCCGGAGTGGCGGCGATCACCGTGTCGCGGGTGATCAACCGCACCGGATATGTGAGCGAGGAGACCCGCCAGCGCGTCGAGGAGGCGATCGCCGAGCTCGACTATGTCCCCAATGTGCTGGCACGGGGCCTGCGCTCGAGCCGGACGCACACCCTCGGCCTCCTCGTCACCGACATCACCAACGGCTTCTGGACCACGGTGGCGCGGGGCGCCGAGGATGCGGCCGTGGGCAACGGCTACTCTGTCTTCCTCTGCAATACCGACGAGAGCGCCACCAAGCAGGAGCAGTACCTGCGGGCGCTCCTCTCCCATCGCGTGGAGGGCGCGATTATCGCGCCTGCCTCGAGCGACCGCAGCGCCCTCACCGCGCTCGAGCGCGCACGCCTGCCCTTTGTCATCGTTGACCGACGGGTGCCCGGCGTCAACGCCGACCTCGTCCTCGGCGATAGCCTCGGAGGCGCCCGTGAGCTTGTGGAGCACTTGCTGGCCCGCGGGCACCGGCGGATTGCGCACCTTGGAGGTCCGGTCGGGGTTTCCACGGCGGACGACCGGGAGCGAGGCTATCGCGAGGCGCTCATGGCGGCAGGCATCGGGGTCGAGCCCGGCCTCGTGCAGCGCGGGGACTACAAGCTCGAGAGCGGCCGCCGGCTCATGCGACAGCTCCTCGGGTGCTCGCCGCTCCCGACCGCTGTCTTTGCGGCCAACAACGTGCTGGCTGTCGGGGCGCTGGCTGCGCTGCGGGAGCGCGGCCTGCGCGTGCCCGAGGATATGGCCCTCGTCTGCTTCGACGATCTCCCGCAGGCGTCGCTGATCGACCCCTTTCTCACCGTGGCCGCCCAGCCGGCCTATGAGCTCGGCGCGACCGCCGTCCGGCTCCTGCTGGAACGCCTTGCCCATCCGGGCCGCCCACCCGAGACGGTTGTGCTGCCCGTCCAGCTCCTGATACGGCGGTCGTCCTGAGAGCCCACGGCCCCATGTATCTATACCTGATCCGCCACGCGCAATCCACCAACAATGCTCTGGCTGATCCCGCCGAGCGGGTCTGTGATCCGCCGCTCACCGCTTTGGGGCACCGGCAGGCTCGGAGGCTGGCCCGCTTCCTGTCTGGGGGCATCGAGCGTCTGGAGGAGAGTTACACTCTCGGCCGCCCCCTGGGTTATCGCTTCGCCCGGTTTTTCTGCAGCCCCATGTACCGCAGCCTGCAGACGGCGCAGTATCTGGCCAAAGCGCTCGGGCTGGCCGCTGAGGTCTGGGTGGCACTGCACGAGCATGGCGGGGTGTATCTGGACCACGGGGGCGAGCGGGGCATCGTTGGCTATCCGGGCAAGACGCGAGCGCAAGTGCTCGCCGAGTTCCCGGGGTTTGTCCTGCCGGAGGATGTCACCGAGCGCGGCTGGTGGTTCGGGGCACGCGAGGACTATGCCGGGTGTTGCGACCGGGCCGTGCGCGTGGCCGAGACCCTCCGCTCTTGGGCGACGGGGGAGGAGTGCGTCGCCTTCGTTTCCCATGCCGGGTTTCTCGATGCTCTCCTCAAGGCGCTCTCTGGTACCCCGGCCGACCGAGGCCGATTCTACGCGCACTCGAACACGGGGATCACCTGCGTGGAGTTGCGCAGCGATGGCAGCGTGAGGCTGAGCTACCTCAATCGGGTGGACCACCTGCCGCCGGAGCTGGTGACGTGAGGGGCGGGATGCTATAGCCCACTATCTGAGCGGGCTGCTGCGGGCTATCCCTCCCAACTCTTGGCCGCCTCCACCATGGAGCGGATGTTCTCCATGGGCGTGTCTGGGAGCACGGCGTCCGCCGTGCCCACGATGTGTCGGTAACCGCGCGTGGCCTTCAGTATCGCCCTGGTGGCCTCTGCAACCTCGGAGGGTGATCCGTTGCGCAAGAGGGCGAGATCCAGGTTGCCTTTGGTGCAGATTCTCGTCGAGAGCTGCCGACGGGCCGCTGCCAGGTCGTCGATATCACCCGTCGGCGGCGGTGCCAGAGTCTCAAAGAGGTCTGGCTCAACCCGGTTGTAGTAGCCGCGCACCACTAGGCTCTTCTGACGAGAGCAGGTGTGGATATAGGAGAGGCCACCACAGCGATGGATGACCTCGTTGTAGGCCTGCAGGTAGGGCAGATACTCCCTCTCGAACAGAGAGGGCGAGATCAGTTCGGTTCCGAACGGCCCGAAGAAGATGAGGGTCACGCCGGAACGGATGTAGGTCTCGATCAGTCGGCAGGTGACCTCAAACAGGACACGGCTTACCCGCTGCCACTCGCGGGGATGGTCCAGGCAGTGGTAGATGAGGTTCTCCTCCCTGTAGAGGCCCAGCATCTCGAAGGGCATCGCTATTCCCGCGTACACCAGGCCCCGGTCGCCTACCTGCTCTACAACCCGTCCGATGCGCCGGTCGTAGACCTCAGCAGGCACCTCGAGGAGCTGCCAGGCGTACCACTCCACGATCTGCGGCGCCCACTCCTCAAGCAGCGGCTTGATCTGCCAGGCAGACATGCCTTTTCGCTCCAACTCCACCTGGCAGAGGTCGCCCCACGGAGTGTGTAGCACGCGGCGGCGGATCAGTGTGTCCTCGCCTTGCGGCGAGACCTCCTCCTCCCACTGCAGCCCGGGCGCTCCTGCCTCGGGATCGCCGGGGCCGGTGTCTACCCCAACAAGGGGTTCATACCCGCCCAGTTCTGCACACCGCAGGATATCCGCGGTAGTCGCCTGGCTCACCCACTCCTTCCCGGCGACTCCTGCCGCATAGGTCCCATCGACCAAAGGGGTGACCAGAACCTCCGGCGAGGGTCGGCCCTCCAAGAGGTCCAAAAGCTTCTGGCGGGGCGACCGTTCCCCACTCATGCCAGTTCGCCCCCTGGAGGGTATGCGGGCTTGAGCGTCCAGCTCTGCAGGCGGGCATAGTGCACCAGGCGCCCTGTGTCCAACGATGGGTCCATCATGGCCTGGTCGATAATGTCCTGGTAGGCGTGCCCGAGCAGCACTCCCTCTTCGGGGATCCGCGGGAAGTGCCGGAGCTCCACGACGGACGGCACGGTTCCCTCGGCGAGCGCACAGTAGGCCTCTGCCAGCGCCCGGTACAGGGTACCCAGGCCCACGCGCTGCCCCCGTGGCCCAAGATCGTGTGGCAGATACCCCCGCCGCGTGACCCAGTCCCGCAGCTCACCACACAGGCAGACAAAGCCATCCCAGGAGATCTCAAAGACTTCGGGCGTCGTGATCGGGTTCTCCATCGGCCCCAGCACTTCCACGCGTGACACGGCGGCCGGCAGCCCTTCTCCTCGGGCGAAAGCGAGGATGCTATCGGCCAGCCCCACTACCGTCTCTGCTGGGCTGAAGCGACGACCCGTCGGTATCCGCGGTCGCTGTCCCCGTGCGCGCCAGCCCGAGACCGGGTAGAACCCCGAGTACGGCGCAGCGCTGACCTCGAGCGCCGCAGAGAAGAGCTCGGTCCGCGGGATTTCCCGCGGCTGCGTGCCGTACTTGGCCTGCAACTCGGGCACCGTCACGATGTTGACGGCCTCGTGCCGGGCCAGGTAACGCATAAGCCGGCGCAGGTTTGCCCATG
>JAIMBM010000437.1 GCA_023511475.1 Anaerolineae bacterium | reverse complement strand
CGCCGCGGTGGGGGCGGAGCTAGGGGTGGGGGTACCCCCTCGCAGAAGACACCGTCGCCCTCCAAGTTTCCGCGTATGGGGGTCTGGGGAAGGGGCAACACCGCCTCGGCAGCCAGGGCTGCCGGAATCCAAGTCTGAACAGATACGCACCCGGCGCCATTTGACATCTCCCCTCCCCAATGCCACAATGGAGAAACAGCAGCCGGGCGCCCGGCTCGAACAGGGCCAGGATGGTGACGATTGGCAGCCGCGTGGCCAGAGAATCCCAATACAGCAACTGACCCCTTCCGCTGCACGCGTTGCGGCGCCTGCCTCGCCGTGTGCCCAACCTACCGGGTGCTGGCGCGAGAGACGGAATCGCCCCGGGGAAGGCTTGCCCTCGCGCGGGCCTACATCGAGGCGGCGCTGCCACCCTCGCCGCGTGCGGCCGAGCTTGTGTACCGCTGCGCGCTGTGCGCTGCCTGCAATGCCGCCTGCCCGACCGGTCTGGAGGTCGACACCATTCTGCAGGGTCTTCGAGCGCGCCTCGCCGGGGAAGGCTTGCTTCCCGAGAGCCTGCAGCGCCTCCGGAGCGCCGTTGGGGCGAGCGGCAACATCCTCGGCGAAGCCCAGCAGGCCCGGGAGCTGTGGCTCGAGCAGGGCATCGGCGAGGAGGCGGGTCGACACGCGGCGGACACGGTCTATTTTGTGGGCTGTGTCGCCAGCCTGTTCCCTTCCAGCTATCCCATCCCGCAGCAGACGCTGCGCCTGCTGCAGGCCGCCGGGCAGCCTGTTACCCTTCTCGGCGGCGCCGAGTGGTGCTGCGGGTACCCGCTCGCCCTCAGCGGCTGCGAGGACGCCCTCCCCGCCATCGCCCGAGACCTCGTCGGGCGGGTCGTCGCCCTCGGTGCGAGAAGAGTGGTGACGTCGTGCCCCTCCTGCTACCACACCTGGCGCCACATCTACCCGCGCTTGGTGCCCGAGATGCCGCTCGAGGTCCTGCATGCGAGCGAGGTGCTCCTGCATGCCGTGCAGAGGGGAGACCTGCGGCTGCAGCCCCTCCCCGACCAGGCCGTGACCTACCACGACCCCTGCGACCTCGGCCGCCGCTCCGGCCTCTATGACCCGCCCCGCGACCTGATCAGGTCGATCCCCGGCCTGCGTCTCATGGAGATGCGCGACCGTCGCGACGGCGCCCTCTGTTGCGGCGGAGGCGGCAACCTGGAGTCCGTAGCCCCGGGCCTTGTGGAGCAGGCAGCCACCCGGCGGCTGCAACAGGCCATCGAGACGGGTGCGCCAACCCTGGTGACGGCCTGTCCACAGTGTCGGCGGACCCTCGCCGGAGCGGCACGCCGCGAGAGGGCCCGGCTGCGCGTCCTGGACGTGAGCGAGCTCCTTGGCAAGGCGGTGAGCGAATGAGCCTGCCTGCTGCAATCCTCAGGGACCTTACCGGGATCGTGGGCAGCGATTGGGTGCTGTCGGCCCCCGAGGACCTGCTCTGCTACTCCTACGACGGCACCTTCTGCGAGGGCCGGCCCGATGTCGCCGTGCTCCCAGGCAGCGTCGAGGAGGTAGCAGCCATCGTGCAGCTGGCGCACCGTGAGGGGATCCCCATCATCGCCCGCGGCATGGGGAGCGGTCTTGCGGCTGCCAGCATACCCTTCGAGGGCGGCATCGCGCTGACCCTCACCCGCCTGAACAGGATCATCGAGATCGACCCTGTGGACATGGTCGCCGTGGTCGAAGCAGGCGTCATCACCGGCGACCTGCAGCAGGCCGTCGAGGCGCAGGGTCTCTTCTATCCGCCTGACCCTTCGAGCCTGAAGCACTGCACCATCGGCGGCAACATCGCCTGCAACGCCGGGGGTCCTCGATGCCTCAAGTACGGCGTGACGCGCGACTATGTCCTCGCCCTCCGGGCCGTGCTCGCCGACGGACGAACCGTGCGCGTCGGCGCGCGAACGGCCAAGAATGCCACTGGCTATAGCCTGGTGCAGCTCTTTGTCGGCTCGGAGGGGACGCTCGGCGTCATCACCGAAGCGGCGCTCCGCCTGCTACCCCTGCCCCGGGCGGTGCAGACGGTCCTCGCCGAGTTCCCGCGCCTCACCGACGCCTGCGAGGCGGTGACTGCCGTGCTCCAGGCGGGCGTGCGCCCGGCGACGCTCGAGCTGATGGACGAGACGGCGATCCGCTGCGTCGAGGAGTATCTCCGCCTCGGGCTCCCCCTCGACGCAGAGGCGATCCTTCTCGTCGAGTGTGACGGCGATGAGGCCCGGGTCGCGGAGGAAGCCCGGAGTGTGGCAGCACTGTGCCGCGAGCACCATGCCTCGCGGGTTCGGACGGCCCAGTCCCCTCAGGACCGCGGCGACCTCTGGCGGGCTCGACGGGCGATCTCGGGCTCGCTCTCCCGGCAGCGCCCCAACAAGCTCGGCGAGGACATCGTCGTGCCCCGGCACGCCATCCCCGCCATGGTCGCGCGCCTCAAAGAGATCGGCCGCCGCTACGCTCTGCCCATCGTGATCTTTGGCCACGCCGGCGACGGCAACCTGCACCCCAACATCCTCTTCGACCGGCGTGACCCCGCCGAGTGGTCGCGGGTGCAGGAGGCGAGCTCGGCCATCTTTGCCGCTGCCGTGGAGCTTGGGGGGACGCTCTCCGGCGAGCACGGTGTCGGCGTCCTCAAGCGCGAGTTCCTGCCGCTGGCCGTCGACCCGGTCGCCATCGAGGCCATGCGCGCCGTCAAGCGGGCCCTCGATCCGAAAGGGATACTGAACCCCGGCAAGGTCGTGGGCTGAGATCGGCCCGGGAAAGACCTCTCAGCGGCCGCCGTACTTGCTCTGCCAGAGATCGCGGTCGTAGGGCGCGCGTCGCCCCGGGCATCGCTCTCGCGGGCAGAGCTGGCAGCTCTGAAAGCCCGTCTCGGTCGGGAAGCGAAGCCCTGACACCGACTTGGTCGGCACCATCAAGTAGCTATCGGTCAGCTCGACCCCGATGGCCTCCAGCGGGTCGCCAGCCAGCGCAAAGAGCTGCCGCTGCTGGCTCATGGGCCAGTCCTCCAGTGAGCCGGGGTTCATATCGGACGTGGGTCCGGGCTGCAGGCGGCGCTCGAGGTCGCGGCCCATCGCCGCCATGGCTGAGCGCAAGGCCTCCTCTTTGATGGCACTTGCCCAGTAGGCCTCGAGCATGTCCACGATGGAGCAGGACCACTCCTCCAGCTCCCGGCCGCAGGTGGCGACATAGGGGAAGACGCGGTGAGCCCCATCAAGGTTGACCCGGAGCACACGGCTCGTCAGCCTTACCCCGTCGACGACCACATAGTCGTCGCCGCTCTCCTCGATGAAGGCGACTCCATACATGGCCTTCGGCCGGGCCACGGCCCGAGCTTCCTCCGCCATCTCCCTGACCCGCGCGGCATCGGCACTGCTCTCCTCAAGGTGGAGTCGCTGCAGCAGCTCGGAGAGATCAACCTCGAAGGGAATATCCGTAAGAACAACAGCCTCCACAGTCCCGCTCCTCAGAATCTGGTGTAGGCAGGTGCCACGAGAATGGGGTCGGCCCTGCGCGTGCTTCGTCTGCCTCGTCCATTGTACGGCGATGGCCACGCGTCGCCAAAATGGCCCCGAAGGGTGACTGTTCAGACTCGCATGCCGACGGCCCCGGCTGCCGTAGCGGTATCGCCCCACCCCGCTCCCCTCGCCCAAGCGGGTTCAGGGGCAGACAGGTCGCCCCACGGGCGTGGCCGAGACACTCGAGGGGCGGTGCCCCGTCCCGCCGGGGGGCATTCC
>JAIMBM010000436.1 GCA_023511475.1 Anaerolineae bacterium | reverse complement strand
TCCGCGAACACAGGGTCGCTGGGGGCCATTGCGGCGGCTTCTGCGTGATGTTGGGGGGCGCGCGGCGAAAGGCCAAACTCGAGCCCCTCCATAGGAAAGAACGCCCTCGCTTTCTGTGCCGCCTGAGCAGCGCAGGAAGCGAGGGTCGGGGGGATGGGGCACTGCCCCGCGGCGGCAGGCAGTCGGAGTCGAGGCGCGCGGCACTACCAGAGAGGCCTCGGCGCACTCGTGGCCGGATACCTCGCCAGCCTCAACGGTGCTGTGACCCCCTCCGGTGGCGGGAAGAATGTCACCATCGGTTCCAGAACGCGGCGGAGGCGAGAGCGTTACATCGCCGCCGCGACCACCGCCTCGACGAGCCTGCCCGGCCGGCGGAGGAGTTCACTTGCCGCACCCCTCTGTGCCCGGTGGCAGCCGGCCAATCCGCTCCAGCCTCGCCCGGCCCAGGTCCTGGGAAGGCCTGGCCGGGAGGTAGCGGAGCAAGGTACCCGGCTGCTGCCTGGGCACAGCGGACGACCAGCTTTCCCGCTTCGCACAGGGTGTCGCTGACCATCGTGGGCGAGGACGTAATCACCGATGCTGATGTCCTCACCCGGGATGGCAAGGCGCAGGGTGGTTGGGTCCGGTGGGACGCGTGACTTGGTGCGTCGTGTCCCCCCGTCAACGGGGGACGGTCTGTCCAGTATCGCCCTGAGCTGCCGGATGCCCCATCCCTCACAGCCCCAAACTCGCCTGGACGGGCTCGGCGCCGTCGATCCAGCGGGCAGCGGCGGCGGGGAGGTCCCGGACGGGGCCGCGTTTGACGGTGCAGGTCGGCAGGGACTGCAAGAAGACCTGGCCGTAGGACTTGGTCAGCAGGCGCCGGTCGAGCACGGCGACGACGCCCCGGTCGGTCTGGCTGCGGATGAGGCGGCCAAAGCCCTGTCGCAGCCGCAGCACGGCCTCGGGAACCTGGTACTGACCAAAGGGCTCGTCAAAGGTCTCGGCCCGGGCGGCGGTGATGGGATCGGTCGGCACGGAGAAGGGCAGGCGCACGATGACCAGGCAGCTCAGCGCCTCCCCGACGACGTCGATCCCCTCCCAAAAGGAGCGCGTGCCGAGGAGCACCGCGCGGGGGGTGTTCCGGAAGCGGTCGAGGAGCTGCTGGCGGGAGCCATCGATCCCCTGTCCGTAGACCACGATGCCATCCTGCTCGAGGGGCGCGCTGATGGCCCGGTGTGTGGCGCGCAGCTGCGTGTGCGAGGTAAAGAGCACGAGCGTCCGCCCGCGAGTGGCACGGCACAGCTCGACGAGGGCCTGCTCGACGGCGCGCTGATAGTAGGCCGTGCCCGGCTCGGGGATGTCGGTCGGCAGATAGATGAGGGTCGAGTGCAGGTAGTCAAAGGGCGCGTCGACCGCCAGCTCGCTGCAGCCGTCGATGCCAAGGCGACCGAGCAGGTAGTCGAAGCGGCCGCCGATACGCAGCGTGGCCGAGGTGAGGATGGCCGTCTCCAGCCGGTCGAAGAGCCCCTTGCGCAGGAGCGGCCCGACCTCCAGCGGCGCCGCCTGCAGCGAGAGCGTGCCGTCGCGCGGGCTGAGAGTCAGCCAGTAGATCTGCGCGGCGGCCGGCCGGGCCACAATCGCCTCCAGCTGCTCGTAGGCTTCGGTTGCCCGCTGCAGGCGCGAGGTCAGGGCCAGGCAGGTCTCGTCATAGTCGGGCACGTTGGCCTCGCTCAGCTCCCCATAGGCGGTGGCCAGGCGGCGCAGGTCGGAGATGAGCTTTTTCATGATCTGGGCCGCATCGTCCCAGCGCATCTCGACCTCCGACCAGGCCGGCTGCCCGCGCAGGCCCATCGTCAGACGGATCTGAATCTCATAGTCGCTCTCGGGCCGGCCCTCGAGCTGGTCGCGGGCAAAGGCCTCGAGGGCTTCGAAGAAAAGGGCGATGCTCTGGCGCAGGCGCTCGACCCCATCGTGCAAGTCCTCGATGAGCGCCTCGAGCTTTTGCCGGCTGGTCGGCGCGAGGTTGCTGTGGCGCAGGCCCGTCGGCAGCTCGCTGAGGAGGCCGCCGCGGCGGTCGCCGCTGAGGCGCATGCTGAGGCTGTTGAGGAGCCCGTCGAGCTGCCGCTGGTTCACGGCAAAGCCGAGGCTCTCGGTGGCCCGCGCTTCGAGATGGTGCGCCTCGTCGATCACGAGGTGGTGGAACTCGGGCAGGAGCCGGCCCTCCATGGCCACGTCCGAGAGGAGCAGGGCGTGGTTGACGATGATGAGATGGGCCGCCTCGGCCCGGGCCCGCGCCCGCGCGAGGAAGCAGGAGCCACCACGCCGGTGCGGGCAACGCTCGCCCAGGCAGTTGTCGGCCTCGGCGGCGACCTGACTCCACACATCAAGCTCGGTGCTGTGCAGCATCAGCTCGGCCTGATCGCCGGTGCGGGTCACCGGCAGCCAGGCCATGATCTTGGCCAGAACGCGCACCTGATCGATGTTCAGGCGCTCGCCCCGGCGGAAGAGAGCCAGCCGCCGCAGGCAGAGGTAGTTGCCGCGCCCCTTGAGCACCGTCGCCCGGAAGGGGCGATCGAGGATGCGCTGTAGGTCGGGGATATCCTTGAGGTAGAGCTGGTCCTGCAGGTTGATGGTGTTGGTCGAGATGACGACGTGGCAGCCGTTGCGCACCGCATAGTCGACGGCGGGCACGAGATAGGCCAGGGACTTGCCGGTGCCGGTGCCGGCCTCGACGACGAGGACGCCCCCCTCGTTAAAGTGCTCGGCAACGGCGGCCAGCATCTGAATCTGCTGCGGACGGTGCTCGTAGCCGGGAAAGTGCCGGGCAAAGGGGCCGCCGGGGGCCAGCAGGGCGCAGAGCGCCTGCACGTCCAGGCGAGAGCGCGAAGCGGCAGGCCGCAGGGGCTCCTCCCGCTCCCGCCTCGCCAGCACCAGCCCCATCGCCGCCCCATCGAGCAGGCCCTTCTCCAGGAGCTGCTGGCGGATGGTGCCGACCGAGGCCGTCTGCGCCCGCTGACGCTCCAGCTCGCGGAAGATATGGCGCAGGGGCCAGTTGCTGCGCGCCGCCAGGCGGTTGATCTCCTGAAGGACCTCCAGGTCCATCTCCAGGCCGCGGGTGAGGAGGGCGACGAAGAGGTCGCGGGTGGCCATGGCATCGTCCAGCGCACGGTGCCGTGAGGGAAGCGAGATGCCCAGCCGGTCGGCGAGGGCGCCCAGCGAGTAACGGGGCGCCTCCGGCACCAGGATGGAGGCCAGCTCAAAGGTGTCGATGGCCTGGTTCTGGGCCAGAAGCCCCAGGCGGTTGAGGAAGGACAGGTCAAAGGCCACATTGTGCCCGACGATCGGATGATCGCCCGCGATGCGGCGCAGCTCGGGTATGACCTGATGCAGGGATGGGGCGCTGGCGACGTCGGCCTGCGAGATGCCCGTGAGGTGCTGGATTTTGAAGGGGATCGGCCTGCGGGGGTTGACAAGGGAGGACCACGTCTCGAGGACGCGGTCCTGGGTAAAGCGCACGGCGCCGATCTCGATGATGGCGTCGTGCTCGGGGCTCAGCCCTGTCGTCTCCAGGTCGATGGCCACATAGATCTGGGGCATCTGGCTCCGTTCTAGCGGCCGGGGCGTCGTCCGCGGAAAGATTATACACCCGGGATGTTGAGCGGCGCAAAGGACTCGCTACTCTGGAAGGGAAGGCCATAGGTCATTGGTGACGGGCGCCTCCCCCATCCTGGCGGCGGGCTGCGCCGGCCCCCGCGTGCGGGATCCGGCCGACGTCGCGGCGTCCGCCCAGGGAGAGGGGC
>JAIMBM010000435.1 GCA_023511475.1 Anaerolineae bacterium | reverse complement strand
GCGGAGTCCCTGCGCCAGGTTGTTCAGTCGGTTGAGCTGGGAGTTGGCATCCGCCAGGTCTGCCAGCGTCTGCTTGAGACGCACCTGATCGTCTCGAGCCTGCTCGAGCAGGGACCGACTCCACTTATAGTTCGCCCACGACCACTCGACAACGCCCATCAGCGGGCGCTGCGCCTGCCAGACGACCGCAGCCGATCCCCAGACCCCAAGGATGGCAACCCCGGACAGGTTGGGGTCTTCTCCCCTCAGAGGCATCGGTCCCCGGAGCAAAAGAGCCGTCAGACCAGCCGCCACGAGCACACTGCTGGGCAGGCCAAGGCACAGGCCGGCGATTCCGACGGGCAGAAACAGCGCACACAGGGCGACCGGAGCCCGTCCCCACCCTGCGACCAGGAGGTCCGCCAGCACGCAGCCCGCTACCAGGACCCACGCCGGTACGGACCTGCCCAACCCGCGCGCGCTCCAGGCAAGCCACGGCACCACCAGCAAGACCAGGCCCGGGACCCCGGCGTGGAGGGGATCACTGAAGCGCCTGTGGCTCAGGATCAGCAGGATCCCCAAGAGGGTCACGACGGGGAGGGCAAGCTGCAGGTTTTCCTCCTGGAATTCTCTGAGCATGGCCCTGATCTCTGGCCTCAGGTCCAGAGGCGGCTGCAATTCAGACATGTTGCTCCCTCTTATCCCCGTTACCCTGTCCGTCCTCGAGGGGAAATCCCGCCTATGATAGCACACGCACCCGCTGCCGCGGAAACTCATGCCTGTAACGGTTGCGGCTCACCCTGGGGGCAGGCTCGTCTGTGATGCTGCCAGGCCGCCTTCCCCAGTTCGCTCCACAGGTCGACTTTACGGCCGGTGGCAGTGTGGCTGGCCGCGAGTTGCCCGTGACCTGAGACTGCACCCCCTGCAAGCCATGGGCCCACGGCGGTCACGACCCCAGGGATGAGGCCAGGGTAACGGTCCGCCCTTCACACCTTCCGGCGGCTGTGCCTGGTATCCACCGTTGCTTGAGCCGCCTTTGCCCTTGTGGTATAATTCAAGTGCGCAACTGGCGCAGCCGGCGCACTCCGTTGCAAGTTCCACGCCGGGGCGGCCGCGATCCCTGTCCGTCTCATCCCACGGTGGGCGTCCCCTGGCCGCATCGATGTCACCCTTGCCTCGCCAGGCCAGCCTGTTGCGGCATTCTGCCCGCCGCGTTGCGTGGGCGGAGAGGAGAGGATGTCCATGATACCGGTGGCGATCCACAGCATCCAGGTCAGCCTGATGTCGAACCACCGCGTGATCGTTCTCAAGGATCTCACGGCCAAGGAGGAGCGGCTCCTGCCCATCTGGATTGGTCCTTTCGAGGCCGAAGCCATCGCCATCCAGCTGCAGGGTGCGCAGGTCCCGCGGCCGTTGACGCACGATCTGCTCAAATCCGTGATCGGTACCCTGGGTGCAAGGGTGTCGCACATCTACATAAACGAGCTTAGCGATAGCACCTTCTACTCGCGCATCATTGTCCAGCACAACGGGCGAGAGCTTGAGATCGACTCGCGCCCGAGCGACGCGATTGCGCTCGCCGTGCGTGTACAGGCGCCCATCTACGTCGCCGAGAGCGTCATGGAGCAAGCAGGCATCACACCCAGCCCCGATATCTCCAGCAGCTCCCTGCCCAGCGATGAGGAGACCGACCTCGGCGTGTTCCGCGACTTTGTCGAGGGGCTGGATCTGGACGGTCTCGGAGACCGCTGAGGCGTATCCATGGAGCGCCTCCCGCCGCAGAACATCGAGGCCGAGCAGGCTGTGCTGGGCAGCCTGCTGATTGACCGCGAGGCGATCACCCAGGTCGCCGGCTTTTTGCGTGCCGAGGACTTTTACCGCGAGAGCCACGCCCAGATTTACCGCGCAATCCTCGACCTCTTTGAGCGGCGCGAGCCCGCCGATTTCCTCACCCTCTGCAACGCCCTCGAGCAGCGCGGGGAGCTCGAGGCTGTCGGCGGGCCGGGCTATATCACCGCTCTGATCGGTGCCGTCCCGACGGCCATTCACGTGGAGCACTATGCCCGTATCGTGGAGCTGGCCGCCCTCCGACGCCGGCTGATCGACGCCGCCGGCCAGATCGCGCGGCTGGCCTACGAGGAAGAGCGCGACATCGAGGAGGTAGTCGACCGCGCCGAGGCCCTGCTCTTCGAGGTCACCGAGCGTCGCGAGAAGCGGGACCTTGTCCCCGTGAAGCGTCTGCTCTCCAGCTACCTGGACCGCATCGAGTACCTGCAGGCGCATCGGGATGAGATGATCGGCCTGCCGACCGGCTTTATCGATCTCGACAAGCTCCTCGGTGGCCTGCAAAAGTCGGACCTGATCATCATCGCAGGGCGCCCGGGCATGGGCAAGACCTCCTTCGGCATGAGCATCGCCCAGAATGCTGCCCTCAAGCATCGGGCGGTGGTCGCCTTCTTCACCCTCGAGATGTCGGGCGAGCAGCTCGTCCAGCGTATGATCGCGAGTGAGACCGGCATCGACTCGCGGCGCCTCATGGTGGCCGATATCCGCGACATCGAGTGGGACCGCTTTGTCAAGGCGACGGGCGAGCTCTCCGAGACGCTGATCTTTATTGACGATACGCCTTCGCCTACTCCCCTGGAGATTCGCTCCAAGTGCCGGCGCCTCGCCGCCGAGTACGAGTTGGACCTCGTGGTCATCGACTACTTGCAGCTCATGAGCGCCGGCGTGCGCGTCGAGAACCGCCAGCAGGAGATCTCCTACATCTCGCGCTCGCTCAAGGGGCTGGCGCGGGAGCTTCGCGTTCCGGTGGTGGCGCTCTCCCAGCTCTCGCGAGCGGTCGAGGCCCGGTCGGAGAAGATACCGGTCCTCTCGGACCTGCGCGAGTCTGGCTCTATCGAGCAGGATGCCGACGTGGTCATGTTCATCTACCGCGACGAGGTCTACGACCCGCTCAGCGACCGGCGCAACATTGCCGACATCATCGTCGCCAAGCACCGCAACGGCCCGATCGGCCAGGTGCCGCTGCGCTTTGTCGCCGAGCAGACCCGCTTCA
The DNA here is from genome assembly GCA_023511475.1 of Anaerolineae bacterium. Lineage (GTDB taxonomy): Bacteria > Chloroflexota > Anaerolineae > SpSt-313 > SpSt-313 > SpSt-313. The sequence continues at coordinate 769 of JAIMBM010000435.1, read as the reverse complement.
TGGACCTGGTCCATGAGGACTATGGCAAAGGGCGATAGAGATGCGCACCTTCGCAGGCTTTCCGGGCGGGCGCCTGCGGATGACCGGGGTGCCCGATCTCTTTTTCAGCGAGCTCTTGCCGGCCATCGATGACCTCGCGGAGCTCAAGCTGACTCTGCATGTGATCTGGCGGCTGGCGCGATTGCAGCGTGACCCCCGGCACCTCTCCCTGAGCGAACTGGAGGAGGATGGCGTCCTGCTTGGCAGCCTCGATCCCGAGGGCGCGCGTGGTCGAGAGGTCCTTCAGGAGGCGCTGGCCCGTTGTGTGACACGGGGTACGCTGCTTCGCCTGCAGGATGCCCAAGGCGGCCAGGTCTGGTACTTTCTGAACAGCGAGCAGGGCCGCAACGCTTACCAGGCGGCGCTTCGGGGTGAGGTGCAACTCGCCGGCGCACCATCGGGTGAACCGGTGCGGCCCGTCGTGGAGCGGCCCAATATCTATCAGCTCTATGAGCAGAATATCGGTCTCCTGCAGCCGCTGATCGCCGACCAGCTGCGAGAGGCCGAAACGACCTACCCGGCAGCGTGGATCGAGGAGGCGTTCCGCATCGCCGCCGAGCGCAACGTCCGCAGCTGGGCGTACGTGCGCAAGGTCCTCGAGCGCTGGGCCCGCGAGGGGAAGGACGGCGGCCCACCTCTAGAGCGCGACCGAACCCGCTACATCAGGGGGAAGTATGCCGATCGCATCAAGCACTGAGAGCTCGTCCGGGCGGTGCCCGCGGTGCGACGG
>JAIMBM010000434.1 GCA_023511475.1 Anaerolineae bacterium | reverse complement strand
GGGTTAGGGGTGGGGGACCGAAGATGGAAGGTACTTACGCCTGCACAGGGGGCGGAGCCTGTCCGCCCCTGAACTCAATGGGCAAGGGGGAGCCCCGTCTCCCTCTCGCCCTTCAGGGCCGGACAGGCTGCCGCGAGCGCCGTCCCTCGGCCCTTGCAGGCGCAGTACCCCAGCCCTCGCTTCCTGCGCCGCCTCAGCAGCGGGGAAGCAACCGTGTTGCCTGTCAAGCGCGAGCCCTGGATGTGAAGGATTCTGGCACCCTCCCACAGGTTCCCCGGCCTGCTACGCAGGCAGGCGCGCGCCACCCGTGGCGGAGTCCACGCCTCGACGACCCTGCCGAACCTGCGGGAGGGTTCGACCCTCCCACAGGTCACCGACTCGAGCAATGGCGCGGCGCTCGCCTGGGATCACCTACGTGTGCCCTCGGCGCGCATCCCGGAACCTGCGGGAGGGGCTGCGGGACGGCTTTCCAGAAGGTCTGGATCCTGGAGTTACCGCATATGGGACTGGGATAGGGGCAGCACTGGCGCAAGGCGCGCCGCACGAGGTACAACAGCCCATCACAGTCATCTCCCCCGCGAACGCCAATGTGACACTCCTGCTCACTTGAAGTATAATCCGCGCACCTTTCCTTTGACGCAGACGCCGCCGGCATCGCCGGACTAGAAAGGGAGCCCCCGCGTGTCCAGGGACCGCACAGGCTGCGCCTTCGGCCGGCACGCTCGCCTCGCCGCGCCGGGCATCGCCCTCTTGCTCTTGCTGGGCCAGACGGCCTGTGGCATCGCCTTCGCCCGCCCCAACCCCACTCCGACGGCCACGGCCACGGCGACCGCCACCAGCACCCCCACGCCTACCCCGACCAGCACGGCGACCGCCACTGCCACCCCGACCGCGACGCCGACCGCCACCGCCACGCCAACACCCACCCTCACCCCGACCAACACCCCGCCGCCGGATGCGGTGCTGCTCTCGCCCATGAGCCACGAGTATCAGGACTGGAACAACTGCGCGCCCATCTCCGCGGCCATGGTGTTGAGCTACTATGGCATCCAGAAGGGGCAGTACGAGGTCGCTGCTGCGCTGCGTCCGCACAAAGACGACAAGCACGTCGAGGCCGATGAGGTGATCGCCTACCTGCGGGGCTATGGCCTCGAGGCTGGCCTGTACGTCAACGGCACGCCCGAGCGGCTCGAGGCGCTCGTCGGCGCCGGCGTGCCGGTGCTCATCCAGACCTGGCTGAACGACCGGCCAACCGGCCACTATCGTGTCATCCGCGGCTATGACCGCAGCGCCGGCGTCTTTATCCTCAACGACTCCTACTACGGCCCAAAGGTCAGCCTCACTGTTGCGGCGCTGGAGCGAGTTTGGGCACCCTTCAATCACCGCTACATCCCGGTCTACCCGCCACAGCGGGCGGCTGAGATCTGCCGCATCCTCGGTGAGGACTGCCACAGCGAGAGTATGTACCGGCGGGCCGCAGCCGCCGCCCGGGAGTGGATCGAGCGCTCTCCCAACGATCCCTACGCCTGGTTCAGCCTCGGCGACGACCTGCTCGCCCTCGGGGATGCTGCCGGGGCCCTCGAGGCCTATGGAAGGGCCGCCCAGATCGGCCTGCCGGAGCACATGCTCTGGTACCGCTTCGGCCCGTTCGAGGCGCACCTCGCCCTGGGCCAGTACGACGAGGTGCTCTCACTGAGCAAGCCGGTCCTTGAGGAACTGCCTGCCATCGAGGAGCTGCACATCTTCCGGGCGCGCGCCTACGAGGGCCTCGGCCAGCCCGATATGGCGCGGGAAGAATATCGCCTGGCCTTCCTGTACCACCCGGGCTATCCGCCGGCGGTCGAAGGACTTGAGCGCCTCGGGGCCGAGCTGCCTCCGACGCCCACCATCACGCCCACGCGCACGCCCAGGCCGAGCTCCGGGTGAACACCGGGGAGGGCGCCCACATGGCTCAGGCCGATGCGCTGCCTCCAAGGGCGCTCACATCTGGCAGCAGTTGCCCCTCCGCCAGCGAGGCGAGGAGGTCGCCGACCGCTCCCAGCCGCTCCGGCACGGTCAGCAGGGTGAACTGCTCCGGTCGCACCTGACCCTGCTCCACCTCATCCCAGGCGAGCGGGGCCGACACTGTGGCCTCGCGGGTCGCGCGGACGCTGTACGCCGAGGCGACGCTTTTTCCGAGGCCATTCTGGGCATAGTCGACCAGCACGCGTCCGCGTCGGGCTTCGGCGGTCCTCGCCCCGGTCACAAGATCGGGGTGCTCGTCGGCCAGGCGCCCGGCGACGGCCTTTGCCCAGTCCCGCACCTCCCTGAAGGAGTAACGCCGCTCCACAGGCACGAGGACGTGTACGCCTTTGCGCCCGGAAGTCTTGGCATAGCTCCGCGCGCCTGTGCGCTCGAGCAGTTGGTGCAGCCAGGCGGCCACCTGCAGGGCGTCGGTGAAGGTCGTCCCCGGACCCGGGTCCAGGTCCACGATCGCCAGGTCGGGGTGCACCGGGTCATCGCGGCGGGAGAGCCATGGGTGCATCTCGATGCAGGCCTGGTTCACCACCCAGACCAGGTCCGCCAGGCCCTCGACGACGACCATGTCGATGGCACGCTCTTCAGTTCTCGGGTGATAGCGCCAGCGGTGCACCCAGGCGGGAGCATAGTCAGGGACCTCCCAGCGGTAGTAGCTCCTGCCCAAGACGCCATCGGGGTAGGGCTTCATGATGAAGGGACGTCCCTTCAGGTACGGGAGAAGATACGGAGACACCTGCAGGTAGTAGTTGACGAGGTCCGCCTTCGTCAGACCGAGGTCGGGCCAGAAGACCTTGTGCAGGTTATGCAGCCGGATGCGCTGCCCCTCGACGACAATCTCGGCCTCCGGGGCCGGGGGTACGGGCTTCATTCCGCCTCACGCCGTGACTGCCTGACCGCCTCGATGGAGGACTCGAGATCCGAGATGAGCCGCGCCTCGTGCGCCTCGCGACCCTCGGCCTTCCAGGCGGGCACGAGGCGCGCGGCCTTTTCCTCGATCGCGCTCATCAGCCGCCGATGATACTCGTCCGTAAAGTGCTGCGCGGCGAAGGGCTCGGCCATGCTCTCGATGAGCCGTATCGCGGTGCGAAGCTCCCGCGGCGGCACGGCCGCGTGCGGCACATCGAGGGGCGCCGGTGACAGGACTTCATCGGCGAAGTAGAGGGTGTGAACCAGGAGAACGTCGTCGTACGGGCGGATCGCAGCGAGGGTCTCGCGGGTCCGCAAGAGCATCGTGGCTACGGCTGCCCTGCCGGTCTGGCGCATTGCCTGCTGCAACACGGCATAGGCATCGGAGGCCTCAGGCCGCGGCTCGGCATAGTAGCCGGTGTCGTAGTAGATGGGATCGATCTCGGTGAGGTCTACGAATGCCCGGATATCAATGGTGCGTCGGTGCGTCGTGTCGGCTGCGGCTTCTTCCAGCTCCTGCTCCTCCACGATGACGTACTCATCTGGGGCTACCTCAAAGCCCCGCGCCACCTCTTCCCAGGGCACCACGTCCTCATGATAGGGGCAGTAGCGGCGGATGGTCACCGGCGTGCGACAGACACGGTGGATGTAGCGGAAGCGGACATGGTGCTCCTCTACCGCACGGAAGAGGCGAACCGGTATGCTCACGAGGCCAAAGCTGATGGCTCCCGTCCAGCTGGCACGCATCGCCTGCAGACCCCTGTAGAACAGCGCTCCTTTGGAGGCAGCAATGTACGTGATTCAGAATCGCGTTCACCGCATGGCCCGGCGCCAGGCCGTTAGCAGCTCTGTTCATCGGGATAGGCATTGCGCCGGCCTACGG
>JAIMBM010000433.1 GCA_023511475.1 Anaerolineae bacterium | reverse complement strand
GCGCACGGCCGCACCTTCGTCCCCGGACGAAGGTAGCAGGCCGTTTTTCTTTTGGCCGCGCGTCCGGCCGTGCCTGGCAGCCGGCCGGATGTCGGACCGAAGGAGGAGAAGCGGACATGCGGGAGCAACTGAGGACCATCGAAGAGCGAGCCCTCGCAGAGCTTGAATCGGCTGCCGACGAGGCGGGCCTAGAGGCGTGGCGCGTCCGGTTCCTCGGGCGGCGGGGCGAGCTCTCCCTGGCGCTGCGGGGCCTCGGGGCGCTGCCGCCGGAGGAGCGCCCGGCAGTTGGGCAGGTGGCGAACGAGGTCAAGCAGCGCCTCGAAACCGCCTATACTGCGCGGCGAGCCGCCCTCGAGGAGGAGGCAGTAGCCCGCGCCTTTGAGGCCGAGCGGGTCGATGTGACCCTGCCCGGGCGCATCCCGGCCCTCGGGCGGTTGCACATCATCACGCAGACGCTGCGCGAGATCTATGAGATCTTTTCGAGGATGGGCTTTGCCATCTACGAGACTCCCGAGGTCGAGACCGATGAGCTGAACTTTCAGCTCCTGAACATCCCGCCGCACCATCCGGCGCGGGACATGTGGAGCACCCTCTATACCGATCGCGAGGGGGTGCTGCTGCGCACCCACACCTCGCCGGGGCAGATTCGGCTCATGCGCGAGATGTGCCCGGCGCCGATTCGGGCCATCCTGCCGGGCAAGGTCTATCGCTACGAGCAGGTCTCGGCGCGGTACGAGTTCATGCTCCATCAGGTTGAGGGGCTCGTCGTAGGCAAGAACATTCATATGAGCGATCTGAAGGGCGTGTTGGAGGCCTTTGCCCGCCAGGTCTTTGCCGGCATGCGCCGCTGGCGGTTTCGCGGCAGCTACTTCCCGTTCACTGAGCCGAGCATGGAGATGGATATCGAGTGTGTGATCTGTGGCGGCCCCGGCTGCCCGGTCTGCAAGTACTCCGGCTGGGTCGAGATTCTGGGCTCGGGGATGGTCCACCCCAGGGTACTCGAGAACGGCGGCTACGACCCGGCTGTGTACAGCGGCTTTGCCTTTGGCATGGGGGCCGAGCGCATCACCATGCTCAAGCACGGGATCAACGATATCCGCTACTTTTTCGGCAACGATCCGCGCTTCCTGGCGCAGTTCGGCTAGGCCGCAACCGGGGCAGCGACCGGGCGCTCCGCAGCCGGACTGCAGGGCCGGAGCGCCGTCACCGGGCGCAACGCCTGCCCGGAGTGCCCCGCGAAAGGAGTGCACCATGCGAGTGCCCATAAGCTGGCTCAAAGAGTATGTCGACATCACCCTGCCGATCGAAGAGCTTGCCGAGCGGCTGACCCTGGCAGGCCTCGAGGTGGAGCAGATCGAGCGCATCGGAGACTGGTGGGACCGTGACCGCATCTTTGTCGGCGAGGTCGCCGAGGTCCGTCCGCACCCCAACGCGGACCGGCTGGTCATTGCAGTGGTGAACTATGGCGCCGCCGAGCCGATGGCAGTCGTGACCGGCGCGCCCAACCTCAAGGTCGGCGACAGGGGGGTCAAGGTCGCCTTTGCCACAGCTGGCGCCAGGATCATCGACGGCCACGCCGAGGGGCGCCAGATGGTGACCCTCAAGCCGGGCAAGATCCGCGGCGTTCCCTCGGAGGGGATGGTGCTCTCTGAGAAGGAGCTGGGCATCAGCGAGGACCACGAGGGTATCCTGGAGCTGCCGTCCGATGCGCCGGTCGGCACGCCGCTGGTCGACTATCTCGGGGACACGGTTCTCGACATCGAGCTGACGCCCAACCTCGCCCATGCCCTCTCCATCACCGGCATCGCGCGCGAGGTCGCGGCGCTGACCGGCCAGAGGCTCCGCCTGCCTGCGCCCATCTTGCGCGGCACCGGCGAGCCCGCCGAGCGACAGGTCACGGTAGAGATCGCCGACCCCGACCTCTGCCCGCGCTACGTGGCGGCGATCATCCGCAACGTGGAGATCGGACCCTCGCCCTTCTGGATGCAACGGCGCCTTACCCTGGCGGGCATGCGCCCGATCAACAACGTGGTCGATATCACCAACTATGTGATGCTGGAGATCGGCCAGCCGCTGCATGCCTTCGACCTCGATCTCCTGCGGCCCAAGGCTCCCGGCGAGCGGCCGGCGATCATTGTGCGCCGCGCCCGCTCGGGCGAGCGAATGACCACCCTGGACGGCATCGACCGCACCTTCGATGACCAGATGCTGCTCATCACCGACGGCGGCGGACCGGTTGCTATCGCCGGGGTCATGGGCGGCCTGGAGAGCGAGGTCACCGAGGGCACCCGAAACATCCTGCTGGAGGCTGCCAGCTTTCACTACCTCAGCGTGCGGCGGACCTCTCAGATGCTCAAGCTGACCAGTGAGGCCGCGCAACGCTTTGGCCGTGGGCTGGACCCCGAGCTGCCGCCTCTTGGAGCGGTGCGGGCGGCCGAGCTGATGAGCCAGTACGCGCGGGGTGAGGTCGCGCCCGGGCTGGTCGACGCCTACCCCGTGCCGGCCGAGCGGCCGATCATCGAGCTGGACCCAACGGAGGTGGAGCGGCTGCTTGGCGTGGGGCTGCCGCCGGAGCGCATCCAGGGGATATTGGAGTCCCTGGGCTTTGGCGTGGTGCGGACGGGGCGCGACACGCTCTCGGTGACGGTGCCGACGCACCGGCGCGATGTGCGCCTCCCTGCCGACCTGGTGGAGGAGGTCGGCCGTATCTACGGCTACGACAACCTGCCCTCGACGCTGATGGCAGAGGCGCTCCCGCCCCAGTCGCGCAACCTGTCGCAGATTCTGGAGCAGCGGACCCGCGATATCCTCGTCGGCTGCGGCCTGCAGGAGATCATCACCTACTCGATGACCAACCTGGCCAGCGTCGCCCGACTGTTCCCGGGCGGGCCCGCTCCCGACCCGGAGCAGTACATCCGCCTGGCGAACCCGCTGAGCCAGGAGCGCAACATCATGCGCCAGACCCTGCAGGACACGATGCTCTCCACCCTCGCCGAGACCTATCGGATTGCCGACAGGGCGATGCTCTTCGAGATCGGCCGGGTGTACCTGCCCCGCGCCGGCGAGGTGCTGCCCGACGAGCCGCGGCGGCTCTGCATCGGGCTGGTCGGCAACCGCGGGCCGCGGGCCTGGGGCTGCGAGGTGACGGAGCCGCTGGACTTTTTCGACCTCAAGGGCATCATCGAGACGCTGCTCCATCGGATGGGGGTGCCCCGGGCCAGCTACGAACCACTGGAGAGCCCGACCCTCCAGCCGGGCCGGGCCGCACGCCTGCGCGTCAACGGGCGGGCGCTCGGCACTTTCGGCGAGGTGCATCCTCTCGTGCGCGAGGCCTTTGACCTGCCGGCAATGCGGGTGGCCCTCGCCGAGCTGGACCTCGAGGCCATCATCTCTCTGGCGAGCACCCTCCGGCAGATGGAGCCGATCTCGCGCTACCCCGCAGTGACTCAGGACCTTGCCGTTATCGTCGACCAGGCGGTGCCAGCGGCGCGCGTGCTGGAGGTCATCCGGCAGGCAGGCGGACAGCTCCTGCGGGAGGCGGTGCTCTTTGACGTGTACCGTGGCCCGCAGATACCGCCCGGCAAGGTCTCGCTGGCCTATGCGCTGACGTACCAGGCGCCGGACCGCACGCTGACCGATGAGGAGGTCGGCCGCATCCAGGGCCGCATCGTGCGGGCCCTCGAGCAGACCCTCGGCGCCTCGTTGCGGGCGTAGGGTTGTAGTTGTAGGGGGCGGCTCGCGCGCCGCCCCCTACGCGAGCCGCCCCCACGCTTTTGGCGCCCCGCCCCATTCAGTGCAAAATGAGGCGGCCGGGGTCACACC
>JAIMBM010000432.1 GCA_023511475.1 Anaerolineae bacterium | reverse complement strand
CGCGGCACCTTTGCCACGCCCGACCGGATCGAGGATTTTGGCGACTTTGTGGCCGCCGTCGTCGGGCGCTATCGCGGCAGGATCCGCTACTACCAGATCTGGAACGAGCCCAACATCTATCCCGAGTGGGGAGAGCAGCCGGTAGACGCGGGGGGTTACACGCGGCTGTTGCAGGAGGCCTATCGCCGCGCCAAGGAGGCCGACCCCGACTGCGTGATCCTCAGCGCGGGCCTCGCCCCGACCATCGAGATGGGGCCACGTAACTTGAGCGACCTGGTATACCTCCAACAGATGTACGACGCCGGCGCCAGGGAGTATTTCGACATCCTCGGCGTGCAGGCCTATGGCATCTGGACGGGGCCAACGGATCATCGCCTCGCGCCCGATCGCACCAACTTTGCGCGGCCGCAACTCATCCGCGCCATCATGGTGCGCAACGGCGACGCCAACAAGCCGATGTGGGCCACCGAAGTCGGCTGGAATGCGATACCGATCGGCCACCCCGATACCCCCATGTTCGGCCGGGTTAGCCGGGAGGAGCAGGCGCGCTACGCCGTAGAGGCCTACGAGCGTGCCCAGCGCGAGTGGCCCTGGATGGGTGTGATGAACTACTGGTTCTTCAAACGGGCCACCGATACCGAGAAGAACCAGGCCTTCTACTACTTTGGCCTGGTCGAGCCCGACTTTACCCCGTGGCCGGCCTATGAGGCGCTGCGCGAGTACCTCAACAGGTCACCCGTGGTCTACCCGGGCTATCACCAGGAGGACCACTGGGCACTCTCCTACTCATCCGGCTGGCAGGAGCGGCAGGACCCGGCGAGCGTGCTTGGCGGCTATCGGCAGGGCGGGCCCGGTGCGACCCTGCGCTTCACGTTCTGGGGCAGCGAGCTGGACGTCGTGACCCTCGGACAGGCCGGGCCGGGGACATTGGCCGTCAGGGTAGATGGCGCAGCGGTCCGGCCGCGCCCGGTGCAGATCGACGGACGGGGCGGCCTCGCGCTCGCCCGCTATGCTTCTCCGGCGGAGCACACGGTCGAGATCGAGGTTGCCGGCGAGGGGTTTGCCCTCGACGGCCTGATCGTCCGCCGGACCGACCGCCGGGGCGCCTTCGCAGGGATGGGCCTGGCCGCACTCGCGGCGATGGGGGGAGGCCTGGCCCTGGCCCGGCGCCGTGTCGGCAGAGGGCGGGGGACCCGGCGGGATGGCTAGAGGGTTGGACCGACGGGATGCGCTCCTGATCCTGGCGCTCGTGCTGGTGCTGGCCCTGGGGACGGGCCTCCGATTCTACCGCCTGGAAGGGCAGAGCCTCTGGAATGACGAGGGCACCAGCGTCGCCCTGGCAGAGCGGAGCCTGCAGCAGATCACGTTGAGCGCCGCAGCTGATATCCACCCGCCCCTGTACTACTACCTCCTGCACTACTGGCTCCTGCTCTTCGGCTCCAGCGACGCCGCGGCGCGGGCGCTCTCGGCGCTCCTGGGGGCGGGGCTTCTGGGGCTGATCTACCTCCTCGGTGCGCGCCTGTTCGACCGGCTCACGGGGCTCTTGGCCGCGCTGGTGACCGCCCTCTCCTCCTACCAGGTCTACTACGCTCAGGAAGCCCGCATGTATATGCTGCTGACCTTCCTGGGCGCCGCTTCGTGCTACCTCTTTTCCTGGGGCTGGCTGGAGACGCGGTCGCGGCATCGCGCCTGGGCCATAGCCGGTTGGGTTGTCATAACGACGCTGGCCGTCTACACCCAGTATCTGGGGGTGGCGCTGATCGTGGCGCAGGACCTGGCCTGGATCACCTCTACAGCCGTTGCGTCGGGCCGCCAAGAGCGAGAGTGGCGGCGGGTCTGGCGGGAGGTGCTGACCCTGGGCGCGGCGCAGGCTGTGGTCGGCGTGCTGTTCCTGCCCTGGCTTCGGTTGACGTGGGCGCAGCTCCACCGGTGGCCGGCGGTGAGCCAGCCCCTGACCCTGATAGGGCTGCTGCAGCGAGCGTTGCCGGTCTTTGCCCTCGGGCCGACAGTGGAGGCGGAGGCCTATCGCTGGTTCACGGTGGCGCTGGTCGGCCTGGCGCTGTTGGGGCTCGCCGCGCCATCGCGCGAGGGGGAGAGCGTGTCGGGCCGGCTTCTGGTGGGCTGCTACTGGCTGGCGCCGCTGGCCGTCGTGCATATACTCTCGCGCTCGCGGCCCATGTACCACCCAAAGTTCCTGATCATGGCTGCCCCGGGCTTTGCTCTCCTCGTTGCGCGCGGCATCGCACGGCTCTCTCCCTCGGATTGGAGCGCGGCCAAGCGCGTAACCGGCGCGGGTGCGCCCGGGAGGATCGTGTCGGCGCAGAGCCGGTGGTGGACCCTCGCCCGCATGGGGCTTGCCTGCACGGCCGGGCTCGTTGCCGCCCTTGCCAGCCTCCCGGGGCTGCGCAACTACTACTTCAACCCCCGGTACGCTCGTGATGACTACCGCGGGATCGCCGCCTACATCTCGGCGGTTGGCGGGCCAGAGGACCTGCTCCTGATCAACGCTCCCAGCCAGATCGAGACGGTAGCCCGCTACTATCAGGGTCCGGTGCCGATGGTGCCGCTCCCGCTGCGTCGCCCGCCCGATCGACAGGAGACCGAGGCTCAGCTCACAGAGCTGGTAGAGGGGAGGCGGCGCGTCTTTGCCATCTTCTGGGCGACCAATGAGAGCGACCCTGAGGGCATCGTCGAGGGATGGCTGAACCAGCATGCCTACAAGTCCCTGGACGCCTGGTACGGAAACCTGCGGTTCGTTATCTATGCCGTGCCTGTCGGCAAGGCGGGCGAGGACATCCAGCATCCGCTGTCGGCAACGCTGGGTGATCTGGTGCGGCTCGAGGGGTACAGTCTGGTGTCCGACGAGGTCACATCGGGCGACATCCTGCAGCTCACCCTCTTCTGGAGGGCGACGCGGCCGGTTGAGCGCCGGTACAAGGTGTTCACGCACCTCATAGACCCGGCGGGGCACCTCTTTGGCCTGCGTGACGCCGAGCCGCTGGGTGGCGCCCGGCCGACGACCTCCTGGCAGGAGGGTGAGCTGATCATCGACCGCTACGGGCTGCCGGTGCTGGCGGGCACCCCGCCGGGCGAGTACCTCATCGAGATCGGGATGTACGGGTTGGAGGACGGGCGCCGGCTTGTTGTGAGCTCGCAAGGTGGGCCCGGCGCTGATCACATCATCTTGCAGAAGGTGCGCGTGGTGAGGCCGGAGGCGCCACCACCGGTTGCGGCGCTCGACATGCAGCACGCGAGGTCCATCGGGGGTAAGCCCGTTGACCTGTTGGGCTTTTCCTTCGGCCGGGCTGGAGCGCTCGACCAGGCCCTGACTGCACTCCGCCCCGGCGAGGTCGCAGAGCTGGTGTGCTACTGGCAGGCGCCGGAGGCGCCCGGCGGTGGCTGCCACGCGGCGGTACGCGTGGTCGATCAGGCCGGCGGGGTGCGGCTCGAGCACACGTGGGCGCCCGCCGGCGGGCACTATCCATCGCACGAGTGGCTCCCCGGGGAGATCGTGCGCGACACTGTGCACCTCCCTCTGCCGGGCGACCTTCCTCCGGGAAGGTACACCCTGCTTCTGAGCTGGGGTGACCCCGGGGCTGGGCTTCGCGGGCCTGGACACTCCCTCTTGAGCTTTGTGGTGCAGTAAGGGCGCTGGCCCTGGTGGCCGTCGGGCCATGGCTGGGTCACGGCATGCCGTGCCCTCGCCATCGGTGGCCTGTCACATTCGCCGAGCCATGGGGTCTGGCCATTTCAGGTCCTCGTTTCCTGATCACATGCTCCAGCGCTCGTGGAGGGTGGTATGGCGCTCCTCGGGCGGTTTCTGCC
>JAIMBM010000431.1 GCA_023511475.1 Anaerolineae bacterium | reverse complement strand
CTCCTATTCGGCCCACGAAGAATTATGCAAGAGCTCAATAAAATGATGCCACGGACTGTCCCTGTCCGCCCCTGAACATGTTCAAGGAGGGGGGCCGTGTTTTTCGATGTCCTCACGACGGCGGCCGTGGCCGACGAGCTGGCCGGGCTCGCCGGCGGCCGTGTGCAGGAAGTGGTGCTCGTCGACTCGCTCACCGTCGGCCTCGAGCTGTATGGCGACCACCGGCGCCGCTATCTGCTGCTGAGCGCACAGCCGGCGCACCCGCGAGTGCACCTTGTGAGCGACAAGCTCCGCCGCGGCCCCGATACGCCCTGCCCTCTGCTTCTGCTGATGCGCAAGCACCTGCGTGGAGCGCGGCTCGAGGGCGTGGCGCAGCCCGGCTTTGAGCGTATCCTCGTCCTCGACTTTGAGGGCGGGGTTACCCTGCTGGCCGAGGTCATGGGCCGCCGCTCGAACATCCTGCTGCTTTCGCCCGATGGCACGATCATGGATGCCATCAAGCGCGTCACGCCCGAGCAGAGCCGCCGGCCTGTGCTGCCACACCTCCACTATCAGAGCCCGCCACCCCTCGACAGGCCCTCCGTCGCCAACCTGACGCCGCTGCATCTTGCGGGGCTCCTCGGGGCGGGCGAGGGGCCGCTATGGCGCCGCCTGGTCGAGGCCATCGCCGGCATGAGCCCGCTGCTGGCCCGAGAGGTCATCTGCCGGGCGACGGGCAACCCCATGTCTGCAGTCGCCGAGCCAGAGGCACTCCTGCAGGTGGCCCGTGAGCTCCTCCACGAACTTCCCACCACACACGCCTGGGCGCCCTGCTTGGCGATAGAAGGGGATGCCCCCGTGGCCTACGCGCCCTACGATCTCACCCATCTGCCCGCCCGGCGCCCCGTGCCCGGCATCAGCAGGGCGATCGAGGAGTATGCGAGCCTTGCTACGGGCCGGGAGCCGTATGCCGTTGCCAGGGAGACGGTGCGCCGTCTCATCGAGCAGGCTCGGGAGCGGGAGCTCAGGCGAAGGGCCAGCATCGAGCGCGGGCTGCGGCCCGAGGAGGAGATCAACCGCCTTCGTGAGGCCGGCGAGTGGATTCTGGCCTACGCCACCCAGATCGCGCCGCGCCAGCAGGAGCTCGTCGTCGAGGGCCTCGATGGCCGGGAGATGCGCATCTCCCTCGACCCGGTACGGACGCCCGTCGAGAACGCGCGACGCTACTTTGCCGAGTACGACGATGCCCGTGCGGCGGCTCAGGCCGCCCCGGAGCGCCTGGCAGAGGTTGACCGCGCCCTGGACCGCCTGGCCCAGCTCGAAACCGACCTCCGCCTTGCAGAGAACCGTGCCGAGATCGACGACGTGCGCCATGCCCTGGCGCAGGCCGGGTACCTCCGCCGCGGAAAGCCCCGGGCCGCGACTCGCCCGGCTGGTCCCTTGAGGCTCGAGACGGAGGAAGGTTTCACAATCTGGGCCGGGCGAAACAGTGCCCAGAACGCTGCAGTCCTCGCCCGGGCTGCGCCGCACGATCTCTGGCTTCATGCCCGGGGGGTGCCGGGGGGCCACATCGTCCTGGTGACCGGGGGCCGGGAGGTGCCCGAGGCCACACTCGCCCGCGTGGCCGCGTTGGCCGCGTACTACTCGGCCGCACGCGACGAGGCCCGGGTGCCCGTCGACGTCGCCGAGCGCAGGCACGTCCGCCCGATCCGGGGCGCGGGGCCGGGGCAGGTCACCTACCGGGAGGAACGGACCCTGGTGGTCGAACCCTCGCCCTGGCCACGGCAGGGCTAGCAGGCTTGCGCAGGTACTGCTGCATGTGCCCGGCCTGGAGGCAGGACGCGGCGAATTTAAGGTTTGCGCCTATTGACAGGGATAGGATTCTGTTATATAAGGGGGCTAGCGACCGCCGAACCGTTGGAGGAAAGGAGACCGTATTCCCATGGCCAAGGAATGGGAATGCATGGAGTGTGGCTACGTTCATGAGGGTCCTCGCCCGCCGAAGCGTTGCCCGGAGTGTGGGGCCGACGCCGAGGATTTTGAGCTCTACGAGTATGAGGACGACGAAGACCTCGAGGACGAGGACTGGGACGAAGACGAGGAAGAGGACGAGGAAGACTGGGACGAAGACGAAGAAGAGGATTAGATCGGGCCCATCGCTCCTTTGGGTTCATTATATAGGGTCCGTCTCACAACATGAGGGCACCTGAGTTCTGGCGCAGGTGCCCTCATCGATTCCTCACTGAGCCCCCTCAATCGTCTCCACGGAAGTAGTCTCTCCCGCTCTGACGCGATAGCGAACCGCTGCCAGCACGCGGGTGTGGGTAACCCAGCGGCCCGGCTCCACTTCGGCTGCAACAGTGTAGTGGCCTGCTGGCACCCGGTCGAAGGCAAAGGTGCCGTCGGCGGCTGTTGCTGTCAGGAGGCTAAAAGGCGCGTGCTCGCAGGGGTTCTCGTCAAAGCCCTGTGCCAGGGAGAGCTCGGAGCAGAGGGCGACGGCGGCTCCGGCCACCGGCCGCCGGTGTAGGGTCACCCGCCCGACCAGCCGGCCATAGCGCACGGGTTCGGGCTCTGGCAGTGTCGGCACCGCCGCCGAGCCGACAGCGAGTGCCGAGACATAGTTGTCGCCGAGGCCGGAGGTCGCCTCCTGATAGGTGAGCCAGCGCTCCCCGTCATGCACTGCGAGGCCGAAGCGGGTCCCAACCCATATCCGTCCGAGGCTGTCGAGGGCGAGGGCGGTCACCCGGTCGCTGGGCAGGCCTGTGTCGGCATCGCCGTAGGCGCTCCAGCTCGTTCCATCGAAAACCGAGACGCCATGATAGAGGCTACCGGCAAGGATGCGGCCGCCGGCGTCGGCCGCAAGGCCGCGCACAAAGCCGACCGTGTCCAGGGGGAAGTGTCTCCAGGCCGTGCCCTGCAGCACGCTGAGGCCCCGCGCATGCCCCATCCACACCCGATCCAGCGGGTCGACCAGCAGGCAGTCGATCACAGTGCGCCCCGGGCTTCCGGCCCCGGTGTGATCATGCCAGCTCTGCCCATCGTAGGAGGCGAGTCCGGCGTCGGTTGCGACCCAGATGACGCCTCGCGAGTCGCTGGCAAGGTCGCGGACCATGGTCGGCGTCGGGCCATCTTCCTTGCCGAGGGGCACTGTGACCCATCGACCTCTGTCGAGGACGGCGAGGCCCCGGTAGTAGCCCACCCAGATGCGTCCGGCTGGGTCGATTGTCACCGCGTCCTGTTCGGCCCCGGGCGCGCGAGGCAACAGGTCGCGCAGCAGGCGGCCGTCGCATATGCGCAGGCCGGGGGCCAGGATGGCGTTTCCATCGTGGTCGACGGCGATGTCTCGCACGATGTCGGGCACGTCAAAGACTCGCCAGCCGGTATCCCCGAGGGCGGTCAGGCTCCCCTCGCCCCCGGCCCATACCGAGGGCACGAAGGTGACTGCCTCTTGGGCCGGCGCTTCTGGCGATGGGCTCGGCACGCGGAAAGGGGCCAGACGCAGGGATGTGGTAGCTGTCGGTGACGCGACCGAAGGCTCGCGGGCTTGCGAGCGCTCCCCCAGCTGTGACGAGGGCGCCCCACACCCCGTGCCTGTGAGGATACCGACCAGGATCAGACCGAGGGCTCTGCAGGCTACCCGCGCCGCATGGCGCATCGCCGGAACCTCCGCTCTGTGGGTCAGCATTTGGCATTATAGCACAGGCCCTGTTCCTGCGCCAGGAATCGGGTTGCCAGCCAGGGGTGCAATTCATTTTTGGGGCAGTTCGCGTTCAGGGACGCCGTCACCGACCCCTCCCCCTCCCCCCCCGGGGGCGCCCGCCCCCCCGGGGGGGGGGGGGGCCGGGGGGGGGGGG
>JAIMBM010000430.1 GCA_023511475.1 Anaerolineae bacterium | reverse complement strand
GGTTCCGGGGTGTGGTGGGGCAGCACCTCCCGTGCCAGCAAGGACCTGTGGGGCGTCGTCGCAGCGCCGGGCGTGGTGGTTCGCGAATTGCTGGCAGCCGTTGGGGCTACGTTCTGTCTCAAACCCGGTGAGTGTCGCTGCGAGCGCTTTTTGCGAAGCAGTCTCCAAGTGACTTGGATCGCTTCGCACAAGACGCTGCTCAGAACGTACACGCTGTCGAGCAGAGCGCACCTCACCCCGTCATCCTGAGGAACGAAGGATCCTCGCCGCGACATGGCGGCAATCCGGTCTGAGCAGTGGCTGGCCGGTCAGCATACGCCGCGTAGGCAGGGGCCTGGCCCTTCGAGCAGGGATCCTTCGCGCGGCTCAGGATGACGGCGTGGCGGGTATTGCTCAAGCACGTTCTCGCTCGGCCACCTGGAGTTGGGCCTTTTCGGACGGCCGCTACATCTAGTCGGCAGAGCCGGCAGCCGCTACTACATATGGGCTGCCAACGCGCACGGGAGCAACCCATACTCGACGATAACGCCCAAAAGGCCAGACTCCACGGGACAGCCCCTGGGATTTGGGACGCCGTCAGATAGCCAGCGTGGCTCGCATGCCGCGGCAGCAGGAAGCAGCCCGAGGTTTTACCAGCCTCGGGCTACTCGGGCCAGAAATACACCGACGATTTTGGGATATGCCCAGTCTTGTCTTGTCCTACCCAAACACCTGCACGTATGGTATAATGGCAACGTTTACACTTGTCAATTGCAGCAGAGAAAGGCAGATGCAGGACGGATGGCAGGTGCTCTGGACCCTGAGGGGCCCGTCGTTATCCTGACCCACGACAATGCGGATTTCGACGCAGTAGCGAGCGAGATGGCAGCCTCGAAGCTCTTCCCCGAGGCCACGCCCGTCCTGCCCGGGCGCCTGAACCGCAACGTGCGCGAGTTCCTGAGCCTCTATGGCGAGGTACTGCCTTTTGTCGAGGCCAGGGCACTCCCGAGGCAAAAGGTTGATTGCGCCATCCTCGTCGACACCCAGAGTGCCAGCCCCGTGCGCGGCATGGGTCCGCACACGCGGGTGCATATCATCGATCACCACCCGCGGGCCGAGGAGCCTGCTGCAGCGGCCGGCGTTGCGGCAGAAGTGACCTATGAGGGGGAGCCAGTCGGCGCGACCACCACGCTCCTCGTCGAGCGGCTGCGCAGCGAGCAGGCGACGCTCTCGACCGTGGAGACCAGCCTGCTCCTCCTCGGCATCTATGAGGATACCGGCTCACTCACCTATCAGGGCACAACGCCGCGCGACCTCGACGCCGCCGCCTGGCTCCTCGAGCAGGGCGCGAGCCTGGAGATCGTGGCCCGCTTCCTGCGCGCGCCGCTCGCCCCGGACCAGCAAGAGCTCTACGCGCGCCTCGTCAACGAGGCCGAGATCATCCGCATCCACGAGCACGCCGTGCTCATCGCCGCCGTGCGCCTCGAGCGCTATGTGGAGGAGTTGGCCTCGGTCGTCCATCGGCTGGTCGATCTCTTCGACCCGGACGCCGCGTTCCTGCTCACGGAGCACGAGCAGAATGTGCAGGTCATCGCACGCAGCACCACCGACGCCATCGACGTCGGCGCCATCGTCCGCGGGCTGCAGGGCGGAGGCCACGCCAGGGCCGCTGCTGCCATCATCCCCGATAGCTCTCTCGAGGCCGTCCGCGAGAGGCTGCTGGACCTCCTGCGCATCAACGTGCAGCCGGCCGTGACCGTGTCGCAGGTGATGTCCTACGGCGTCCACACCCTGTCCCCGAATCTGACGATTGCCGAGGCCAATGCCCGCATGCGGCGCTACGGGCACGAGGGGTTCCCGGTCGTCGAGGGCGGGCGTCTGGTCGGCGTGCTGACCCGTGCCGAGATCGATCGCGCCCTGCACCACAACCTTGGATCCGCCCCCGTGCGTGCCTACATGCGCGCAGGTGCCGTCAGCGTCAGGCCCGAGGACCCGATCAGCAAGGTGCAGCAGATCATGATCGAGCACCACCTCGGGCAGGTTCCGGTGGTCTCCAACGGCCGGGTCCTCGGCATCGTCACCCGCACGGACCTGATCAAGCTCTGGAGCGCGCCGCCGCGTCCCTCCCGGCAGGCCCAGATCGCCGACCTGCTGGAGCAGGCGCTGCCGGCACCCCTCCTTGAGCTTCTGCACGAGGTGCGGGACGAGGCCAACGACATGGGCTACTCGCTCTATGTGGTCGGCGGCTTTGTGCGAGACCTCCTCCTCGGACACCCGACGCTCGATCTCGATCTCGTCGTCGAGGGCGACGCAATCGCTCTCGCGCGCCGGCTCGCCGAGCGCTACGGCGGCCGCGTCCGCAGCCACCGCCGCTTCGGCACCGCCAAGCTGATTCTCGAGGGGCGGCGAGTCCCCGGCCTGCCAGAATCGCTGGACTTTGTGACCGCGCGGACCGAGTTCTACGCGCATCCGAGCGCTCTGCCCCAGGTCGAGCGAAGCTCGATCAAGCAGGATCTCTACCGTCGCGATTTCACGATCAACACGATGGCGATCTGCCTGGACCGGGCCCGCTACGGTGAGCTTCTGGACTACTATGGCGGCGAGCGGGACCTGAGCGAGGGACTGGTGCGCGTGCTGCACAGCCTGAGCTTTGTGGAAGACCCGACGCGCATCCTCAGGGCGGTGCGCTTTGAGCAGCGCCTGGGGTTCAGAATCGAGGAGCGCACGGAGGAGCTCTTGCGTACGGCCCTCGATCTGCTCGATCGGGTGAGCGGAGACCGTCTGCGACACGAGCTGCTGCTCATTCTGCGCGAACCCGCGCCGGAAAAGGCCTGGTCACGGCTCCACGACCTGGGGATACTCAGGCATCTGAGCCCCGCTCTGATAGCCGACGACTGGGCGGCGCGCAAGCTTCAGGAGTTGCGGCGCTACTGTAACGGCGTCGCAGCGGCCGGAGAGTCCCCGGCGTGCCCCTGGCCGACGGGCGGAGTAGAGGGGGTCCCATGCGAGATACTGGCGCTGGCCATCCTGACCATGCGCCTTACGCGTCCGGCTCTCGAGCGCCTGATCGAGCGGCTTTCGGTGCCTCGAGGGCAGACCACACTGCTCGAAGCGAGCCAGCGGATCTATCGCATCCTGCCGCAGCTCGGGCAGGAGATGAGCGGGAGCGCACTCGCTGCAGCCCTGCGGGACTATCCGGAGGCGGCACTGTTCGCAGCCTGGATCGCTGCCGAGGAGCCGCTGGTGCGGGAGCAGATTCGGCGCTATCAGTGCGAGCTGCGTTTCATCAAGCCGACCGTTGACGGCCGAAGGCTCCGCCAGATGGGGATCAAGCCGGGGCCTGCCTACGCCCGCATACTGAACGCCCTGCGAGACGCATGGCTGGAGGGGACGATCAAGACACCCGAGGAGGAAGAGGCCCTGCTGCAGCAGCTCGCCGCCGCCGAGATGGCCCCCACCTGTTGAGCCTCAGAGGCCGGGCAGGCACGGCCCCCGCGGCTCAGGAGGCCTGTTGGCCGGCAGGCGTCTCCTCCAGAATCTCCACGCCAGCCGGCGACACCGTCGCCACCAGGAAGGAGCCGCCGACGCACTCGGGGTTGCGCTCGGCCAGCGCTGCGAGCCCGGCCCGGCAACTCTCGACCAACCCGCTCAGGTGTGCTCCCTCGGCGATCTGGCGCCTCATCCGGGCCTCCAGCGCGAGCCGCCGCGGCAGCGTGAACACCCGCCCCAGTCTCATCTGCTCCAGGGGAAGCTCACCGGCCTGGCTGCGCAGCAGAACCGCCACGCACGGCGCCTCGCTGCGCCCCGAGTAGCCGCCGATCACAAAGCAGAGCTGGCGCGGGGCGAGGGGTGCACCC
>JAIMBM010000429.1 GCA_023511475.1 Anaerolineae bacterium | reverse complement strand
GTGCAGCCCCGTGCCTGTATGTACGCCGCAGAGCCGCCTACCCCTTCAGCCCTGTGGTGCTGATGCCTTGAACCAGGTACCGCTGGAAGCTGATAAAGATGACAAAGACCGGCACGAGGGAGAGGGTGGACATGGCAAAGATGGCGCCCCAGTTGGTGCCGGCTGAGGGGTCGGAGTAAGCCCTGATCGCCAGGGAAACGGTGTAGAGACGAGGGTTCTGCAGGTAGATGAGGGGCCCCATAAAGTCTTCCCACGTCCAGTAGAAGGAGAAGATAGCCGCAGTGATCAGCGCCGGCTGGATCAGTGGCAGAACAATCCGGAAGAAGATGCCAAACTTGCTACAGCCATCGATCTCGGCTGCCTCGTCCAACTCGGGGGGTAGGCCTTTCATGAACTGCACGATGAGAAAGATGAAGAACGCACTGCCAAAGAAGCGAGGCACGAGCAACGGCAGGAAGGTGTTGATCCAGCCCAGCTTGCTGAAGACGAGGTACTGGGGGATCATGAGCACCTGCCCCGGGAGCATGAGCGTCAGCAGCATGACCGAGAACCAGAAATCCCGGCCCACGAAGCGCAGCTTGGCAAAGGCGTACGCCACAAAGGCCGAGGAAGCCACCGTGGCCAGCGTCCCGATCCCGGCAATGATGAACGAGTTCCGGAAGAATATCTCGAACGAGAGGTTGCCGAATCCTGCCCAGCCGTTCACATAGTGCTCCAGGGTAGGCCGCGCGGGAATCAGAGATGCAGCCCTCGTCCAGATCTCTGACGTCTCCTTTAGCGAGCTGGCGACCATCCATAGGATGGGGTAGAGCATCACAAAGCAGGACGACGCCACAATCAGATGGTACAGGCCGGCCTTGAGGGCCTCGCGCGTCCTCTTGCTCATGCCTCGTCGCCTCGGCCTCGTGACCTCTGTGACGCTCATGCCCGGCCCCCTGCCGACTCGTAATAGACCCAACCGGTTGACGATCGGAAGACGAGCGCCGTGAAGAAGGCAATGATCAGAAGGAGCACCCAGGCCATCGCCGACCCGTACCCCATCTCGTGGACCTCGAAGGCCCGCAGGTACAGATACAGGGCGTAGAACAGGGTCGAGTCTAGCGGGCGCCCGCCAGTAACCAGGTAGGCCTGCGTGAAGACCAGAAACCCAGAGATCATCTGCATGACCAGGTTGAACAGGATGACGGGGGTCAGAAGAGGCAGCGTGATGCTGGCGAACCTAGCCCAAGCCCCGGCTCCATCGATCGAGGCTGCCTCATAGTACTCGATTGGTATCTGCTTCAGCCCTGCCAGAAAGATCAGCATGGGGGAGCCGAACTGCCAGGCCGCCAGGATGACCAGGGTCCAGATCGCAGTGGCCGGGTTGGCCAGCCAGTTGACGTGGGGCAAGCCCACGGCCTGCAGGATGTGGTTGACCAGCCCCTGATTCTGGCCTCCCCACACCTGCCGCCACATCACCGCAACCGCCACGCTGCCACCCACAATGGAAGGCGCATAGTAGGCGGCACGGTACAGGCTTATGAACCGGCGCCCCCGATTGAGCAGCATGGCGATACCCAGGGCCACCACCAGCCGCAGGGGCACCGCCGTCAGTACGTACTGGAACGTCGCCTTTACCGAGCGCCAGTACCGCCGATCCCCGAAGAACATCCGCTCAAAGTTGGCCAACCCTGTCCAGCGGGGTGTCGAGAACAGGTTATAGTCGGTAAAGGCCAGGACGAGCGACGCCAGGATGGGAAGCAAGGTGAAGAGGAAGAACCCTATCAGCCAGGGGGAGAGAAAGAGGTATCCAATGAGATTCTCCTGCCTCTCCCTCTCGCCCTTCCGTGCCTTCCGCCGGGTGACTACCTGTGCCTCAGCGCCTTTCCCGGCTTTTGCCACCGGGACAGTCCGGGTCTGTGCCATGTCCGCCCACGCCCTCACATAGTTGCCTGACGACTTGATGGCCGTCGGGGCGCGACGCGCGCCGGCCACGCCCCGACGGTAGAGCACCGTCCATCCCGGGCGCTAGCTCTTGGCCAGAATCTCGTTGGCCATCCTCCTGAAAGTGGCCGCACCCTCCTCGGGCGTGATCAGACCGTACAGCACCGGGTCATGGAACTCGGGATAGAAGACGTTGTTACGCACATCGGCCCAGCCCACAGGATCTGGCGGCGGAACCGGCTGAGAGTCCTCCCCGACCTGCGCGATGTAGTCGAACATCAGCGCCTGGGCCGGAGTGAGGAAGCCCTTCATGCCCTCGCGCACGTGCGAGGCGATGGGCACGCCCCGATCCGCCATGAGGATCGCGTTGGCCGGTATCGAGTTGATGAAAAAGTTGATGAACGTCGCCCCCTCGTCGGGGTGCTTGGCATCTCGGGTGATGGAGAAGTACATCGAGGGCTTGAGATACACCGCCGGCAGATCGCCCGACCGCGGGATCGGCAGCATCGCGAACTTGCGCTCTGCACCGCTCGTCTCCCAGGTCGTGACGATAAAGTTGCTCCAGCTGAACCCCATCACGGTCTGCTTGGTGACCATCGGGGCCTGCTCGGGAGACTCGCCCTGCCGCGCCGTGGCCTCCTCCAGGGTCTGGGCAGCGCCGGCCTTGAAGAGCCGCAGGATCATCTTGAGATGCTCGACCGAGATCGAGTCGTCGTCGTACCCCAACGACTTGCCGTCATTGGAAAAGACCCAGAGGCCCTTGGACATGTGGATCTGCTTCCACATGTGGTCATGGAACAGCGAGTTCCCCGCATAGCCCCAGATGCCCAGCTTGTCCTTGATGGTCAGGCAGAACTCCTCGAAATCCTTCCACGTCCACCTGGGGGAAGGAAGGCTCAGGCCGGCCTCCTCAAGCAGATCGACGGCGACGTCCATCTCCAGAGCGTTGGTGCCGAGAGGGACGCCATACAGCTTGCCGTCGATCCGACCACCCTTGACGGTGGTTTCAGCAACATTGGTAAAGTCCAGGACGCCCGTATCCGCGTAGGGGTCCAGCGGGATGACAAGCCCATCCTTCACCCACTGCCTGATGCGCTCATAGTCATGCTGCATCACGTCCGGCAGGTTGCCACCGGCTGCCTGTGTACCCATTCTGGTCCAGTGATCGTCCCACCCGGTGAACTCGTAGAGCACCTTGATCCAGGGATACATGTCCTGGAACATCTGGATCACTGCGATGGTCTTGTTGGCGCGGCTCTGGCCGCCCCACCAGGCAATGCGGAGCTCGACGGGCTCCCTCACCTCGGTCGGCTTCTCGACCTCGATGACCACGGTCTCCCGCTTTACGACCTCCACGGTCTCCCTGACGACCTGCGGCGTCGGCGCGGGAGCGGCGCACCCTGTAAACAGCGCACCGGCGGCTGCGAGGCCGCTCATGCGCAGAAGGCTGCGCCGACTGAGTCTCTTCTGGCCCATCTTGTCCCTCCTGAAGTGTTCACGGCCACTTCTGCCCCATCCACCACTTGGACCATCCGGGCGAGCGCACAGCCCGCACCTGCTCGCCCAACCCCGCCCCCGCGGCCCTCGACCGGGCGGGGTACGGACCTGGCTGGGCACAGCTCGCGCTCCTCGCCGTTTCCATTCTATCCGAAAACGCCTTCCGGGCTCCAGCAAAAAGTCTCAGCACAGTCCCAGAGCCGTCCCAGCTTCCGGGCGCTGGAGCAGACGGGTACCCGAGCTGAGGGCGCACGAGCACAGGGAACCCAGATGCCCTCTCAGGGGAGGGGCCGTGCTGTTGGGGGGTCGTGGAGTCTGGCCTTTTCAGGTCCTCGCCCCTTATCACTTGCTCTAGGGCTCCTGAAGGGTGGTATGGCACCCCTCGTGCGGCCGCTGCCCCCACCCCGCATCAGCAGCACAGATCAGCCTGTCCCGAAGCTGAACTCCAC
>JAIMBM010000043.1 GCA_023511475.1 Anaerolineae bacterium | reverse complement strand
GTTCAAGCCGGCGGAAGAGCAGGCCAACCCGCTCGCGCAGATGTTCGGCGGCGGGGCCGAGGCCACGCTGAATCGGTACAAGGTCAACCTCCTCGTCGATAACTGCGAACAAAAGAGTGCCCCGGTCATCATCGAGACCAACCCGACCTACTACAACCTGCTCGGCGAGGTGCAGCAGGAAGCGCAGTTTGGTGCCCTTGTGACCGACTTTACCAAGATCCGCGCCGGTGCCTTCCATCGCGCCAATGGCGGGTACCTGATCATGGAGGCTCGCAGCGTCCTCCTCAACCCCTTCGCCTGGGATGCCCTCGAGCGCATCCTCAAGGACGGGCGGATCGAGATCGAGGAGATGGGCCAGCAATATCGCCTCTTCAGCACGACCACTCTGGAGCCCGAGCCAATCCCGGTCGATGTCAAGGTCATCCTCATCGGCGAGCCCTGGATCTACTACCTCCTCTACGCCCTCGACGAGGACTTTCGCCGCCTCTTCAAGGTCAAGGCGGACTTTGGCACCGATATCAACCGTGACGACACGGCAGCCCAGCAGTACGCCCTGTTCGTGGCCAGCTACTGCCGCGACCACAACCTGCGCCCCTTCGACCCGACCGGCGTGGCCAAGATCGTGGAGCATGGCTCCCGCCTGGCCGAGGACCAGAAAAAGCTTGCCACCCGCTTCAGCGAGATCGGCGACATCATCGCCGAGGCCAGCTACTGGGCCGGGCAAGCAGGGCGCGAAGAGGTGACCGCCGAGGACGTCCAGAAGGCCATCGACGAGAAGGTCTATCGCTCGAACCGCGTTGAGGAGCGCATCCGCGAGATGATCGAGCGGGGCATCATCATGGTCGACACGGAGGGCGCCGTCGTCGGGCAGGTCAATGGGCTCTCGGTCACCATGCTGGGCGACTATGAGTTCGGCCGACCCAGCCGCATCACCGCCCGGACCTACGTTGGCCGCGGGAACGTGATCGCCATCGACCGGGAGGCCGAGTTGGCGGGCCCCATCCACAACAAGGGCGTGATGATCCTCGCTGGCTACCTCGGCGGGCGCTACGCGACGGACCTGCCCCTGAGCCTCTCGGCCAGCATCACCTTTGAACAGAGCTACGAGGGGGTCGAGGGCGATAGCGCCTCATCGGCAGAGCTGTACGCTCTGCTCTCGAGCCTGGCCGGCGTGCCGATCCGTCAGGACCTAGCCGTGACCGGCTCTGTCAACCAGCGGGGCGAGATTCAGCCGATCGGAGGTGCGGCCGCCAAGATCGAGGGCTTTTACGACGTCTGCCGCGCCAAGGGGTTGACGGGGAGTCAGGGCGTCCTCATCCCGGCCCAGAACGTCGACAACCTGATGCTGCGCGAGGATGTCGTCCAGGCCGTGCGGGAGGGCAGGTTCCACATCTATCAGGTTGGGACCATCGATGAGGGGATGGAGCTGCTGACCGGCATGCCCGCCGGGGAACTGAAGGACGGCGAGTACCCGGAGGGGACGATCAACTACCTGGTCACGCAGCGCCTGCGGCAGCTCGCAGAGGTCTACCAGGCCTTTGCGCGGGCGGCCGGTGAGGAGGAAGAAGAGCCCGAGGTGAGAAAGGCCCGGCGGGAGCCGGTGCCTCAGGCACGGCGGCGGATATTCCGGCGCTCTCGGGGGCTCAGGCGGCGCTGAGGGGCGTGCCGCGAAGGCCGGCGTGTGCCAGGTCGTCATTGCGGGCCAGCCCGGAGGGCTGGCGAGGCAATCCGGCCCCCGGACCGGTGAGATGGCGGCCGGGCGGAGGCGCAGCAGAATGCCCGGCTGTCGCCCGGCCAGCCTCCTCACTGCACGTGGCTCGCGAAAGCTGGGGCGCTCGCCGTGATAGGGCAGGTTCATGCCCCAGTGCTGGCGCTACACCTGCCCCAGAGTCACAACCGCCTCAGGCCGCTTGATCCGCGGGCTCAGGACCTCCAGCACCCGAAAGTGATGCTCCATGGAGGTCGTCTCCAGGAAGGCCACGGTCAGATCCAGCGCGATAAGGATATCCAGGTTCTCCGGCCCGGGCGCCAGCACCACCGCCACGTCTGCGGGCAGCGCCGGCGTGACGTACACGCCCCCACGGACGAGCCGCCGCACCTGGTCGATCTCGAGCACGCCGGTGTTGTCGTACACGCGGTTGAGCCGGGCGTAGAGCACCGGCGGGAGCGCCACCGTAAACGGCTGGCCGAACCCGGCGGCAACGAGGGCCTCCGCTGCGCTCACGATGGCGCTAAAGCCGCCGCCGGTCGTGGCCCAGTCGCCCAGAGGCAACTGCTGGCGGCCTTCGGCGTTCAGCAGGCCCTGCTGCTGCATCTCCTCAAGGCCGCCGAAGATGAGTCTGTCCTCCA
The DNA here is from genome assembly GCA_023511475.1 of Anaerolineae bacterium. Taxonomy (GTDB): domain Bacteria; phylum Chloroflexota; class Anaerolineae; order SpSt-313; family SpSt-313; genus SpSt-313. The sequence continues at coordinate 9,946 of JAIMBM010000043.1, read as the reverse complement.
TCGTCGCGACAGCCGCCGCGGCGACCGAGGGGGCGGTCGTGTCGAGCGGGACCCCCAGCCGGCGGGCGCTCTCGAGGTCTCGCCAGTTGATCGTGAAATCCTGATACAGAATGGGCAGGGGCACGAAGGTTCGGCGCTGGATGCGGACCCTCCCTCCTTCATCGGCGCCGAAGAGGCTGATCTGGGCGGCGCCGTCGCCATAGCGGTCCGAGGGATAGCTCTGCACGCCGGCGCCGACCGGCCCGGCGATGGAGAGGAAACGCCGGGCTACGAGCTGCCTTCTGGCGACACGGATTACAGCGTCGTCGAGGAGGCCCCACTCCTGCCCGGTGAGGGGCGCCTGGTCCCGAAGCAGGTAATCAGGCATAGCCCTCCTCCATCTCACCCTGTGGCCGACCGAGCAGGCTGCCGACCGTGAGGCGCCCTTCGGGTCCGCCCGCGCCCTGTCCTGCGGCCGCACCGCGGGCCTCGCGGATGATCTGCGCTACATCCCCGGGCGCCTCATCGAGATAGGTCGCCTGGTCTGGGTCGAGAAGCTTGAGCAGCTCGACGAACTCGGCGGCGTGCTCCTTCTCCTCGTCGCGGATGTGGGCTAGGATGGCCCTGGCGCGCTCGTCATCGGTCGCGTCGATGTGCGCCTGGTACAGGTTGGCGGCGTCCAGCTCCGCCTGGATGTCCAGGCGGATGGCGCGGGCCAACTCGCTCGCCGTCATCTTGCGTGGCACGAGGCCGGTAAAAGGATCGGTAGGCACTGCGGTACTCTCCTTTCCTCCGTTGCTGGCATTGTGAGGTTCCAGGGCCTATGGTTCCACTGTCGTGGTGCTGCACTCCCCTTACAGCGCAGCGGACATCACGCGCCGGTATCTGGGGGCTATCCCGCCGGCACATGCTGACCGGCACGCTCGACGATCTCGCTGACCTCCTCACCGGTGAGCTCTTCCTTCTCCGCGAGGGCAGTGGCGATGGCATCGAGGGCCGCCCGATCCTGTTCGAGGATGGTGCGCGCCCTGTCCAGGCTCTCACTCAGGAGGCGCTGCACCTCCCGGTCGATGAGGCTGGCCGTCTCCTCACTGTAGGGCCGAGGCCGGCCGAGGTCTTCGCCAAGGAAGACGCTCCCGCCCTCGGTGTCAAAGCTGACCGGACCGAGGTGGAGGCCCATGCCCCAGCTGGACACCATACGGTGTGCGATCATGGTTGCCTCCCGCAGGTCCGCCTCCGCCCCCGATGTCCTCGTGCCAAAGACCAGGGTCTCGCTGGCCCGGCCGGCGAGGAGTACGGTCAGGCGGTCGGCCATATAGTCCTGCGGGTAGACGTGTATCTCGCCCTCGGGCAACTGCTGGGTGATGCCCATGGCCCGCCCTCGAGGTACGATCGTCACCTTGTGGATGGGGTCGGCCCTCGGCAGGCGCACGGCGACCAGCGCATGCCCGCCCTCATGGTAGGCGAGGAGTTGCTTCTCCTCGTCGCCGATGGCCATGCCCTCTCGCTTGAGGCCCATGAGGACCTTGTCCCGGGCGTCCTCGACATCGGACCGGTCGATGGCGGACTTGCCTTCCCGCGCGGCGTTCAGGGCGGCCTCGTTGAGCAGGTTCTCCAGGTCTGCGCCTGAGAACCCCGGCGTGCTGCGTGCGAGCTCTTCGAGGTCGACGTCCGGTGCGAGGGGTTTGTTGCGGCTGTGAACGCGCAGGATGGCGACGCGCTGACTCGTCGTGGGCAGGTCGACGGTCACCCGTCGGTCAAAGCGTCCGGGGCGGAGCAGAGCCGGGTCGAGGATATCGGGCCGGTTGGTGGCTGCGAGGACGATAACGCCCTCGTTTCGCTCGAATCCGTCCAGCTCGCTGAGGAGCTGGTTGAGGGTCTGCTCGCGCTCGTCGTGTCCCCCGCCGATGCCGGCCCCGCGCAGCCGGCCGATGCTATCCAGCTCGTCGACAAAGACGATGCTAGGCTGTGTGCGCTTGGCCTCCGCAAACAGGTCGCGCACGCGGCTCGCTCCGACACCGACAAACATCTCCATAAAGTCGGATCCGGTGATGCTGTAGAAGGGGACTCCTGCCTCGCCGGCTACGGCGCGGGCGAGGAGCGTCTTGCCCGTGCCCGGCGCCCCTACCAGCAGGATGCCCTTGGGCATGGTCGCCCCGAGGCGACGGAACTTGGCGGGGTTTCGCAGGAACTCGATCACCTCCTGCAGCTCGGCCTTGGCGCCCTCCGCTCCGGCGACGTCGTCAAAGGTCACCGCGGTCGAGGGCTCCTTGCGGTACAGCTTGGCGCCGCTGCGGCCAAAGTCGGTCAAGGTATGCCCCTGGCCCCGCATGCTGCGCGCAAGGGCGAAGCCGATCGCCAGCAGAAGCAGGATGGGCAGCAGGTTGATCAGCACAGTCCAGGCCCCGCTCAGGTCGGTTGCCTGCTGAACGTCCAGCTCCACGTTGTGGCGGCGGAGCAGGGCATAGAGCTCGGGGTCCTCAAAGGGCGGACGGTGCGTCACGAACCTGCGATAGTCCACGGGCGCGCCATCGGTGCCCCCGATCGTCTGAGCAGGCGATCTGAGTTCGCCACGAATCTCGCTGCCCTGAGCCACAATGCGTGCAACATTGCCCGCTTCCAGCTGCACGCGGAACTCGGAGTAGGGGATGCGGACAGCCTCAGGGTCCACACTGGTGCCTACCGCACAACCTCCGGCCGCGAGCACCAGCAGCACCGAGGCGATGAGCAGCAGAGCCCGGGCGCTCCGGCCTGCACTGGTGCCCTGACACGCTGGTTTGAACGGCGCGCCATGGTGGCACACCCCTCTCGTATGCTCGCTTTGCGTCATCCCTCTCCCAATCCAAGAGATTGCCGCGTCGAGGCTCGCACCCAAGGCTGGGCGGAGTCGAGCGCCAGCTACCGTTCGCCTTCGCCGCCGCGGCTCCCGGTCCCCTCAAGGTCGGACTGCACCTGGAGGTAGTTGATCACGTCGCGCCGCCGCAGGAGGCCGGCGAGGTGGTGGGGCGCATCGAGCACCGGGAGTTGCTCATAGCCGCCGCGCCCCAGCTTGTCGACGGCGGAGGCCAGGTCCTCATCGGGCGTGCTCGTAACCAGGCGGTCGTAGGGGGTCATCGCTTCGGCTACCGTCGTTGTCGTGCGCGCATCCTCGGGCACGCTGCGCACGTCGTGCAGACAGATCAGGCCGACCAGCTCGCCGTCGGTCTGAACGGGGTAGGCGTGTTGCCGGCCCGAGAGGATGTACTGGTCGATCACCTGCTGGACGGTGAGCGATGGCGGCACCCGATCGATATCGGTGGCCATCAGCCGGCGCACCGGCACCCCCTCCAGAGACTGGCGCACCACCAGTTCGCGGTAGCTCGCACTGGCCGCGTTGTTCAGGAACCACCCGATGAACGCCAGCCAGATGCCGCTGATAAAGGCTCCGCCAAAGATCAGGGCGACGCCCACAAAGATCAGGAAGAAGGCAAAGCCCTGCCCAACGTAGGAGGCGATGCGCGTTGCCCGGCGGAGGTTGTCGGTGATTGCCCACAGGATGGCCCGCAGCACTCTCCCGCCGTCCAGCGGAAAGCCCGGCACGAGGTTGAAGAGGCCGAGGGCCAGGTTGATAACCGCCAGGTACTGCACCACGGCGGCCAGGGGGCTCGCGTTGGGACCGGTGGCCAGAAAGATCAGCCAGAAGACGCCCGCGAGGCCCAGGCTGGTGAGCGGCCCCACGAAGGCCATGCGGAACTCGTCGCCGGCGGTACGCGGTTCCTCCTCGATCTCCGACACGCCACCAAAGATGAACAGGGTGATGCTCTCCACCGGCAGGCCCTGGCTCCGGGCGACGAAAGAGTGCGCCAGCTCATGGGCGAGCACCGAGGCGAAGAGCAGAAAGCTGGAGACGATCCCCAGCACCCAGTTCACGGCTGTGGAAAAGGTGGGAAAGAGGGCCGGAAAGTAGCCCACCGCCAGCGTCCAGGCGACCAGCAGGAAGATGATGATCCAGCTCCAGTCGATTCGGATCCGAATACCCGCTATGCGGCCGATGCTGAACCCGCGCAAATCAATCTCCTCTCACAAGGGTATCGCTCCAGGAAACGGCCAGGCGGCAGGCATCCGGAACACCCCGCGGCGCTGGCCCCCAACGGGTTATGCCCGGCGTTCCCAGCCGTCACCGTGGAGCAGTGGAGACGGCGAGAGGCGGCACGACCTCACCCTCCGGAGTCGTCTCTACCCGGACGGTCAGATGCCGGTAGTCGGGAAAGACAGCCGGCTCTCCGGGACGGCCCGGGTAGTGGTTGGCATCGAGGATGATATCCTGCTCAAAGACCTCCAGCCCGCTCTCCAGGAGCTTGAGGATGGTCTGAGCCCCCAGACCTCCGGCGAGGTCGCGGTCATCATACTGGCTCACCCGGTCGCCAAGGGCCTGGCGGAGGGATGGCTTGACCCTCACCCGCACCTGCCAGGTACGCACCCCACCATCCTTGACAACAGTAAAGCGGGCGACGTGATAGTTGCCGCCTGTGAGCCGCTCAAACCCATCGAACTCGATGTCGTAGACGTGCCACGCCACGTTTCCAACCCCCTTCCGGCGGCATGCCCTTTGCAGGGCACCGGGCCATTGAGAGGGCAGAGCCCGCCACCTTCAGCGCGGCACGCAAGCGACCGTGTCTCTCCTCAGGAGTGGGCTTTCCTGCCCTCCTTCTGCGATAGCCGGCTCTCAACCTGGGCCGGACGGTAGATGATGAGCCGGCCATCGATGATCATGAAGGGTATGCGCCGGTGCTCGATCCATGGCCATCGCCGGTGGTACTGCCTGAACCGGTCATTGGAGAGCACGTCGGCGTCGAGAGCATCCGCCATCTCCAGGATGAAATAGTCGGCAGGCGTCTCCGCCGGCGCCTGCCGGATGATCTGATCGTCCAGCAGCCGGCGCATCTCGCGAGGCCTGTCGATATTGTGGTGCAGCGCTGCGTCTACTATCACGATGACGTGCTCGTACTGCTTGCGCAGGGTCTCGAGCGCCAGCTCGATGTTCTCGATGCGGGGTTTGCCGTCGTGTGTCTGCTCCTCACAGGCCACGTTGGACCCGTCGACCACGATCGTCCCCCGTGGTGCCATCTCGGACCCTCCCCATTGGGAGTGCTCGCCAGCGTCAGTCGAGCGTCAGTTGCTCCCGCACCTCGACCACACCCTCGACCTCGGAGGCAATGTCCTCGACGGCGGCCACGTCCTGCAGGGTATCCACGTGCCCGCGCAGCGTGACGATACCATCTTGCACCTGAACTTTGATGTCGAGGTCGGAGGTGGCAGAGTGCAGGCGCAGCGCCTGGGCAACGCGCTCGGCGATGTCATAGTCAGAGCTGTCGAACCGCTCGGGGACGTCCTCGACCTCGAGTGGGGCATCGTCGGCTGAGGTGGCAAAGCCGATGGCGATGTCGGCATCCCGCAGTCGCTCCGAGGGGAGGATTGGGGGATCTTCGGGCGGATAGTAGATCCTTCCCTCGTCGATGGCTGCATAGGGATCGGTGGTCGGCTCGTCGCTCTCGACGTCTTCCGGAGGCACGTCCGGCTCTTCGAGCCCATCCTGCGGCGCGGGGCGGCCGATCATGTGGGGTGAGAAGGCGTTCTCGGCGAAGAGCAGGTCCTCGTCGGTGAACCCCTCGTCGGGGTCGTACAGATAGGTCTCCTCCATGCTCCCGTCATCGCCTTCGAGGTAGCCTTCCTCCCACTGCTCGTACTCTTCGACCTCATAGTCGCGCATAGCCAGTCCCCCTGGCCCGGAACGGCCGGCCTTCCTGGGCTACGGACGCCCTACCGTTGGCGACGGAGCAAGTTTCGTGCCATTCGCCGGCAAAGAGCAGCGGCCGGGGAGTGCTCCTCGGCCGCCTCGCGCTCGGGTTGGGATGTTGCGCCGAGCCCGCTGATTGGCCAGTGTGATCGCCCGGCTACATATCCAGAGGGTCCTCGATTCCAATTGAGCGACCGCCGGACTGGGACCTGGCCAATCCCCCCCAGTGCAACCTGCGGCCGAGCAAGAGTCCGGTCACAAAGGCAGCACCGAGCGCCTGTACGGGGTACTGCCTGACGAGGCCGACGAGGTCGCGCTGCATGCTATCGAGGTCGGCGCGGCGAAGGTAGGCGGCCCCTTGCTCGAGGCTGTCGGCGAAGCGCCGTGCGGTGGATTCGGGGCCGGCTGAGCTGCCGCGCAGGGTGTCCGCAGCCCGTGCCAGGCCGGTCGCTGTAAGGATGCGGAGGCGCTCGGCGCCGCGGCGCAGCTGCTGCCGCGCGCCGCGCGTGGTCTCTTCGGCTCGCCTGAGCCGCTCCGCGACAGTGGTTCGTGCCTCTTCCCAGCGCTCAGTGGCCCGCCCGGCCTCGGGCTCGCCGGCCGGAACGGAGATGCCCGGCTGATAATCGCTCATCAGTGCGCTCCTTTCGGCAAGCTAGTGTCACCAGCAGAAGTAGCAACAAGTGTGCCACATGCGGTCCGCGCGCCGGGCCTGCCACCGACTCGCCCTCACGCCAGATCGACGGGGCGACGGCCCCTTAGATTTCCGCCTGTGGGCGCCACGTCACCCTTCAGGGGCGCCACAAAAAGTGATAAGGAACGAAGACCTGAGAAGGACAAACTCCAGGCTTTACATTTGACGCACCTCTGCCCCCGATGCTATCATGCCCGCCATGACCGGAAAAGCCCTCTTTGCCCGGCGCAATCCCCCTGCCTGCTCCCGAGCGGGTTCGGTACAGGCGGCTCCGGCGGGGCGCGAGCCTCCGCTGGCGTCGGCTGGAGCATCGTCAACACACAAGGTCGTGGCGCCGTGAGACGGTATCAGCGGGATGCGCTGGCCCTGTCGGCGCTGGTGCTCCTCATTCTGGCTTTCTTCTGGCCCCTCCTCTCGGGGCGTTACCTCATCCCGCGAGGAGGCGGCGACCTGGTCTCCTTCCTCTGGCCGACCTACCGCTTTGCCGCCCGCTCACTGCGCCAGGGGGTTCTGCCGCTGTGGAACCCCACCCTGTACGCGGGGATGCCCTTCGCCGCCGACAACCAGTCCGGCCTCTTCTACCCGCCGAATCTCCTGCTCTTCCTGATCGGGGGCGAGCCGGGCTACGAGGCGATGGAGGCGCTGGTGGTGCTGCACATGATGCTGGCGGGAGCACTGATGTATCTGCTTCTGCGGGATCATCGTCTGAGCCGGTCGGCCTCCGTCTTTGGCGGCCTGTCGTTCGCGCTTTCCGATCTCTTTGTGACCCACATCGGCAACCTGAACCTGAACGCGACCATCGCCTACCTTCCGGGGATTCTCTTGCTCGCGGACCGGGCCCTCCTCCGGCGCTCAGTGGGGTATGCCGGAGCCGCGGGCGCGCTGTTGGCCGTCGCGGCGCTGGCCGGGCACGGGCAGATGCTGGCCTTTCTGGGGATGGGCCTCACGGTTCTGGTCCTCTACCGCATCGGCTGCGCCCTGCGGGGGGGCAAAGGCGCGGTGCCGCGGCTGGTTCTCGTCGCTATGCTCATCCTCCTCACGGGGCTGGGCGGTGCAGCCATCGCGCTCCTCCCTTCCTATGAGCTCGAGGGCTACAGCCTGCGCGGCGGCGGGCTCTCTTTCGAGGAGGCGAGTCGGTACGCACTTCCCTGGCGGGGGCTTGTCGGTCTGATCGTGCCGCGGTTCTATGGGCGCGGCCCCCACGCCTTCTGGGGATCCTGGGAGAGGGTAGAGGTAGGATACCTGGGGGTCCTGCCCCTCGCTCTGGGGCTGGCCGCCCTCCTGCCGCGCCGCCGGGAGGAGCGCGGGCCTGAGGGTTTCCCGGTCGGCTTTTTCGCCATGGTGGCGTTAGCCGGGGTTGCTCTGGCGCTCGGCGACCGCACGCCGCTCTTCCGCCTGGGCCACGCGCTGCCGCTCCTGCGGAGCCTCCGCGCGCCGGCCCGCGCGATCGTGCTCATGAGCTTTGGCCTGGCTGCCCTGGGCGCCTGTGGATTGGATCGGCTGCCCGCGTCCCGGCGCGTGCGTGGGGCGGCTCTTCTGCTCCTGACTGCAGCGCTGGCCGTAACCCTCGCGCTGCCGCATGTGATCGTGGTGCCGGCGGAGCGGGCGGAGTCGGTTCGGCGCGGGGTGTGGCTGGCCGCGGCCTGCTGCGGCGGGGGCCTCCTCTGGCTTGCGGCGGCTGCGCGCTGGCCGCGCGCCCGCTGGCTGGGCGCAGCGGCCGTTCTGCTCGTGGCCTTCGACCTCATCGCCAGCGGCTCCACGGTCGAGATCGACACCGGCGACCCCTGGCAGGGGTACCGCCACGCCGAAGTCGTGGAGTGGCTGCGTCGGGATAACGGGCCCTACCGCATCGATTCGAGCGCCGCCCATCTCTGGCAGCCGGACGCAGCCGCAGTGCACGGCCTGTACGACATCTCGGGCATCCACAATCCGCTGGGCCTGGCCGCCTACGAGACCTATCGCTGGAGCATCTCAGCACGGGGGGACACCCTCTACAGCCTGCTAGGGGTCAGGTACGTCCTTTCCGACAAGGGGAATCCGCCGGGGGATGAGCGGCTCGTGCCCGCCTACACCGGGGGCTCCGCGGTGGACGTGTACATGAATACAACCGCGTATCCGATGGCGCAGCTCGTCTACGATGCGGTGCAGGTCCCCGGGGCGCGCGAGGCTTTTGAGGCCATACACGCGCCGGGCTTTGACCCGACGCGCGTTGTCATCCTGCAGGAGGAGCCGCAGCCGACCGGGCACCCCGGGGCGGGGCCGCGGAGCGTCCGCTACACCGAGTACAGCGCCAATCGGATGACCCTGGAGGTCGAGACGCCAACGGCCGGCTATCTCCTCCTCAGCGAGGTATACTACCCCGGCTGGCAGGCCAGTGTGGACGGGCAACCGGCCCGGGTCCTTGTGGCCGACTATCTGTTCCGAGCCGTCTACGTTCCGGCGGGCGGCTCTCGTGTGCAGCTCTGGTTCTCGCCGGCGAGCTTTTGGATCGGCCTCGGCCTCAGCGCGGCGACCTGGCTGGGCCTCGGCGGCTGGCTGCTCGTGGGCACGCTCAGAGGCACGAGAAGGGTTCCGGCTCCTCTTCGGGTCTGATCACCCAGGGGACGCCTTCGCGCACACGGCCCGGCGAGGCCTGGCGCCGGCCCCCGCGCGTCGCGCTCAGCGTCCCCGGCAGCGCTTGACGGCTGCGGCGAGCCGGCGGGCGAGGTTGTCTACAGTGCGCAGGCCCAGCTCATCCTGCTCGATCACACCGGCGATGGCTGCACCGGAGTGGCTGAAGGGCGGGCCGTCGGCGATGACGAGGACGTCGAGCTGCAGGAGGTAGGTGTGGATGTTCTGCAGCACCAGCTCCTGCCCGCCGTTCCGAAAGCCCCCGCAGGCGATCCCGGCTCCGACCTTGCCACTGAGCTCAAAGACGCCTCCTACGCGCAGGAGCACCGTGCGGTCCATCATAGCCTTGAGCTGGCCGGTGACCATCCCCATATACACGGGCGAGCCGAGGAGCAGGCCGTCGCAGCGGCGCATGGCCTCGTAGATCTCGGTCATGTCGTCGTCGATGACGCAGGTGTGGGTGGCGCGACATCCCCAACACCCGGTGCAGAAGCCGATGTTCCTGCCGGCGAGCGAGATGTATTCCGTGTCCAGCCCCTCGCCGCGGATCACTTCGAGGGCGCGCTGCACGGCGCGGGCGGTGTTGCCCTCGGGGCGGGGGCTACCCGAGATGCCGAGCACGAGCATGGTGCTGCTCCTTTCGTGTGACCGGGTGGCACGCCGTCGGCGCTACGGCGGCCTGCGCCGGGAAGGTATTATACTCCGGCCTCGCCCGGCCTGCCAGTCTCCGTGCGCCGACCCACTTGTTCACATTTACTTGCCAAGAGCCCTTTGCGGTGTTACACTATGTCCAGCGGGCTCGACCGGACGGGCCCGGTCGGCAGGGTGAAGGACCAGGGGCATGAATGGTCAGGTCTTGTACCGCAGATGGCGCTCGCAGACTTTTGACG
>JAIMBM010000428.1 GCA_023511475.1 Anaerolineae bacterium | reverse complement strand
GGGGGGGGGGGTGGGGGGGGGGGGCACTCTGGGGTTGCAGCACATCGCGGCTGCTGCTCGGTGTGCTCCGAGCAGCAGTGTCGGCGGGGCGGTCCGCTGGGATGGGCGCCGGGGCGCTATCTCATGCCCCGGGATGCTCTGCAGCCCGACTCATGGGTAATGCATAGCGCTGCGGCGGGGGCGGGGCGCGGGGTGGGGGCACTTACGAAGGAAGGCACGCTGACATGCCCCAAGGTTGGCGCCTATAGGGGAAGGGGTTCTCGCATGCAGGCCCGTTGAGCGGCGTCCAAACGGCCTCTGCGCGATATCGAGGGGTACGCCCCGAAAAGGCCAAAGTCGAGTCCAGAGAAAAAGGGCCAAGTGGGCCTGCCGACCGACTTGGGGTGGAGGCCCTGCCAGCCGGACAGCTGAGCCTGCCAAGATGAGCTACACCCCCTGGGCATGGCAGAGTAGACGGGTTTGGGCGAACCGGGTAGAATAGCCTTCATAGCGAGCCACGCGGTTTCGAGATGGGAGTACTGGTGCTATGAGCCTCAACAGGATGTTCGAGTTCGGCGGGCTGAACCTCTGGATCGTGGCCTCGGGGAACGGGCTGAACCTGATCCTGCAGTTTGTGGTGGCCGTCGCGGCGAGCGCTCTGGCTGCGCAGGGCAACCCGCTCAGCCAGCTCTTGCTGATCCTCGGCCCCTTCTTTGGCACTGCCCTGGTGGCCTTTATCTGCGGGCGCATGGAGCGCGAACGGTACATAAGCTACGGCCTGTACACGCTGCCCGGCGCACTGCTCGTCATCATCTGGGCGGTGCTGGCTAACCCGGTCCTTGGTATCATGATGGTTGTGGTCGCCGTGCTCGGCGCTCTGAACGGCGCCCGGCTGGCCGAGATGAGCGTGGAGCGTCACAGCCGCTAGGAGGCGGGGGAGCCTGCCGAGCCCGAGGGGCCACGCAGGGTACCGCTCACCCTCCCCTCAGCATGCGCAGGCCCGAGGCGGCGAAGCATATGCCGAGCCCCATCAGGAAGACGCCGGTTGCCCCGAGGAAGAGCCGAAGGGCGCGCAGGGGCAGGTGACGGCCGCCAGAGCTTGCTGCGAGCGAAAGCAGGCTGTTCCAGCTCAGGTCCGAGAGGATGTGCCCGGCGTAGAAGGCGACGACGCCTGCCGCGCCTTGCTCAAGGGAGAGCACCACGTATCCCGCTCCCACCGTGACCCACCACAGGAACCAGTAGGGATTTGAGAGGCTTGCACCGAGCCCCGCCCAGGCAAGCGCCATCCAGGCCCCGCGGCCGGTGGCATCCGCGGCCTCAGGGGTGAGGGGTTGGTAGCGTGCCGCGTCCCGCAGGGTCGTCGCTCCCATCCAGATGAGGAAAGCGCCTCCTGCCAGGGCGATCACGGTCGCCAGATGCGAGCCGGCCAGCAGGTCGCGGAGGCCCAGCGTGAGGGCGGCGACGATGGTCAACTCGGCGATCGCGTGCCCGGCAGTGACGGCAGGGCCAACCCAGAAGCCCCGGCGTGCCGCATGGCCGACGACCAGGGTCGAGATAGGACCCGGCGCGGCTGCCCCAGAAAAGCCTACGATCCATGCCGAGACGAGAATGGCGAGGAGGGCCATGGCTCACCTTCAGCGCCAGCGGCCGTGTCGGCCAGCCCCCTCGCCGGCGAACATGTGGTCCGGCGGCCATTGCCGGACCGTGACCGCTCCGTAGCGGGCCATCCCGGTGCTACGCCCGGGCCTCTTCACGCGCTGCCTCGCGCTCCAGAACCGGACGGAACTTGTAGCCGTAGATCACCATCCCGTCCTCACCCTCTTCGCGGAGCACGCGTGTGACCATCTCGACCGGCAGGCCGATGCGGACATCTGAGGGGTCGATGTCGGTCAGCTGGGCCGTGACGAGCGGGCCCTCCTTGAGGCGGACGAGGGCGATGGTATACGGCGCAAAGCGCTCGTAGCCTTTGGGTGCCTCGTACACGGTAGAGAACGAGTACACCGTCCCTTCGCCACAGAAAGCGAAAGGCTTGTCTGCAGGCTGATGGCAGGCAGGGCACACATCCCGCGGCGGGAAAAGCCGCTCGCCGCAGCACTGGCAGACCTCGCCGCGGAGCTGCAGCCGTTGTGCTCTCACCCTCCAGTGTGGTGCCAGACGCATGTTTCCTCCTCAGGGGCTCCCTACCGGGGCTGGAAGACCCGGACCTTCAGCTGGCCTGCTGCCCGACGGCAGCACGTACCGACAGGCTATCCTTGACCCTCCAGAATGTGCGTGATCGCCGTGCCGCCGACGCCGCCAATATTCTGGGTCATCGCCCAGCGGGCGCCGGGGACCTGGTTGGCTCCGGCGAGCCCGCGCAACTGCAGCGTCGCCTCGACGACCTGATAGATCCCCGTCGCGCCGACGGGGTGGCCGCGCGCCTTGAGGCCGCCCATGGTGCAGATCGGCAGCCGGCCACGGGGACCGATCTGGCCATCGGCGGCAAGCCGCGTGCCCTCTCCGCGCGGGGCAAAGCCGCAGGCTTCGAGCGACAGTGCCGCGATGATGGAGAAGGCATCGTGCAGCTCGAAGAGGTCGATCTCCTCCGGCCCGATGCCTGCCTGTCGATAGGCCTTGAGGGCGGAGGCCTGGACGGCCAAGAGAAAGAGCGGTTCGCGGCGGTCGTGCAGGGCGACCGAGTCGGTGGCGACGGCCGAGGCAGCGATGCGCACCGGCCGGCTGGAGAACTCGCGTGCCCGCTCCGTAGGGCACAGGATGACGGCCGCTGCCCCATCGCAGATCGGCGCCGAGTCGAACAGGTTGATCGGATCGGCGATCATCGGTGCCCGAGAGTACGTATCGCGGGTAATGGGCTGCCGGAACATGGCGTTCGGGTTGTTGGCGGCGTTGGCGTGCGCGTTGATAGGGAAACCCGCGAACGCCTCCTGCGGCACGCCCATATCCTCCATGTACCGGCGCATGAGCAACGCGTTGAGGGAGATGAAGGACGTGCCGTGGATGCCCTCATACTCGGCGTCTGCGGCGGTCATCAGGGCGGCAGTGGCCTCCTCGCCATCGAGGTCAGTCATCTTTTCGACGCCGAGGACGGCCACGATCTCGTGGATGCCGCCGGCTACAGCCATGACCCCGACCCGCAGCGCCGCCGCGCCCGAGGCACACGCCGCCTCGACCTTGAGCGCCTCGATGCCCCGCAGACCGCTCCAGTCGGCGATCAGCGTCGCAAGCTGCTCCTGCGAGCCGAGCGTTCCAGACAGCATGTTGCCGACATAGAGCGCGTCGGGCCGATCTATACCCGCATCCGCGAGGGCGGCCAACAGGGCGCGCGCCCCCAGGTCGCGCAGCGAAACGTCCCAGTGCTCGCCGACCTCGATCTGTCCGATGCCGATGATGCTTACGTCTCGCATAGCCCGCCTGCCTCCTCAGTGCATCCTCAGCTTCTGGCGGTAGCGGACGTAGGTGCCATAGTCGATCGGCTGTCGGCGCCGGACATAGTCGCGAGTCAGCGGTGCGCGGTGGCGCCGCTCCTCGATCGCCTCTGTGACGACGAAAGAGAACGCGTCGCTGCCGGCCCCCGAGCCGAAGGAAACGAGGAGGATGCGGTCCCCGGGGCGCGCCCGGTCGAGGGCGGCGCTCAGGCCGATCAGCGAGGAGCCGGCGTAGCAGTTGCCGATCTCGGAGACGAGCATGCCGGCGGACAGCTGCTCGCTGGTAAAGCCGAGGGCCTTGCCCGCACGTAGCGGGAACTTGCTGTTCGGCTGGTGCAGGACGCAGGCGGCATAGTCAGCCGGCTTGCGCCCGAGCTCCTCCATGAGCTGCGCGGCCGCGCTTTGGATGTGCCTGAAGTAGGCCGGCTCGCCCGTGAACCGCCCGCCGTGGCTGGGGTACCGCTCGTGGG
>JAIMBM010000427.1 GCA_023511475.1 Anaerolineae bacterium | reverse complement strand
GAGGAAACCGCCGGATACGGTGAGTACGTCCGGTGGTGTGGGAGGACGGGGGCCGTGAGGCCCCCTCCTACCCGATTCTGGCCTAGCGCCTGCCGTTGCGCCAGGGCGCGCCGAGGAGGGCGTCCAGCTTGCGGAGCAGGCGCATGCCAAGCGAGCGGACGCTCGCCAGCCGGTAGCCCAGCCAGCTTGCGGTGCGCCGCCAGAGCGGGACAGGACTCACGGGCGTCGGGCGGCCCCAGCGCACCACGGCCGCGCCCCAGGTGAGGCCGGCCCCGAAGCCGACCAGGACCACATGGTCCCCCGGCTGCAGCCGCCCCTCCTCGATGGCCTCGCAGAGGGCGATGGGGATCGACGCGGCAGAGGTGTTCCCGTAGCGCTGCAGGTTGACGTAAACGCGGTCCTTCGGGAGATTGAGCTCCTGGGCTGCCGAGTCGATGATGCGGATGTTCGCCTGATGGGGGATGAAAAGGGCGATCTGGTCGAGGGTCAGCCCTGCCGCCTGGACCGCGTCACGTGAGGCCCGGGCCATGATGCGTGTGGCAAAGCGATAGACCTCGCGGCCGTCCATGTGGATAAAGTGCTCACCGTTGGCCACGCTGGCAGCGCTGGCGGGGCGCCGCGAGCCGCCAGCCGGGATGATGAGGAGGTCTGCGCCTGAGCCGTCGGCGCCGAGCACCGAGGAGAGCACGCCGCCATCCCCTTCAGCGGCCTGCAGGACGACAGCGCCCGCCCCGTCCCCAAAGAGGACGCAGGTGCTGCGGTCCTCCCAGTTGACGATGCGCGAGAGCGTCTCGGAACCGATGATCAGAGCGTTACGGCAGGCACCTGCCTCGATGGAGTGGGCGGCGATGCTCAGGGCATAGACAAAGCCAGAGCAGCCGGCGCTCAGGTCAAAGGCCCCCGCCCGGGAGGCCCCCAGGGCGTCCTGAACCAGGCAGGCCGTGGGGGGGAAGATGTACTCGGGTGTGGCCGTAGCGACGATGATCAGGTCCAGCTTCTGGGGCGAGAGGTCGGCCACACTGAGCGCGTTGCGGGCGGCGCGGATGGCCAGCGTGGCCGTGCTCTCGCGGACGTCGGCGATGCGGCGGGAGGCGATGCCGGTGCGGGTGCGGATCCACTCGTCGGAGGTATCGACGCGCTTGGCCAGATCCTCGTTGGTCAGGATGCGCTGTGGCAGGCACTTGCCCCAACCGGTGATCTGGGCGCAGACCTTCATCCCGCCTCCCCTGTGACGGTCCGGAAGACCAGGCAGGCGTTGTGCCCACCAAAGCCGAAGGAGTTGGACATCGTCGTGCGCAGGCGGGCGGGCCGGGCCTGGTTGGGGACGTAATCGAGGTCGCACGCAGGGTCGGGTTCGGCATAGTTGATGGTGGGGGGAATGGCACCCGCCCGCATGGCCAGGAGGCAGATGATGGCCTCAACTGCACCGGCGGCGCCGAGGAGGTGGCCGGTGACCGGCTTGGTCGACGATACGGGCAGTTTCTCTGCGGCGGCGCCAAAGACCTTTTTTATCGCCGTCGTCTCGATCGCATCGTTCAAGAGCGTGCCGGTGCCATGGGCGTTGACATAGTCGATGTCTTCCGGGGAGAGACCCGCTTCCAGGAGTGCTCGCTGCATGGCGGCGATGGCACCTGCCCCATCCTCGCGAGGGGCCGTGATGTGCGAGGCGTCCGCCGAGGCGCCGTAGCCGGCGACCTCGCCGTAGATGTGCGCGCCGCGCCCCCGGGCGTGAGAGAGGGACTCCAGCACGACGATGCCAGCCCCCTCACCCATGACAAAGCCATCGCGGCGTGCATCGAAGGGGCGGTTGGCGCCCGGGCCGGCGTCGTTGTTGGTCGACAGGGCGCCCATGACGTTGAATCCGGCGATGGCGATGGGAAGAATGGCGGCCTCGGTGCCGCCGGCGATCATCACCTCTGCTGCGCCGCGGCGGATCATGGCCGCCGCTTCGCCGATGGCATTGGCGCCGCTGGCACAGGCCGAGATCACGGCCATGTTGGGTCCCTCGATGCCAAGGTCGATGGCTACCTGGCCCGCGGCCATGTCGGGAAGCATCATAGGGATGAGCAAGGGGCTGACGCGGCGAGGTCCTTGCGTCTCCAGGATCCTCGACTGCTCGATGAGGATGCCGACTCCTCCGATGCCTGTGCCGATAATCACACCGGTGTGGGTGCGAGGCAGCGCACCGTTCTGCAGGCCCGCGTCGGCGACGGCCTGGCGCGCCGCGTGGACAGCGTATTGCACAAAGGGCTCCATGCGCCGGGCCTCCCTGCGACCAAAGCAGGCTTCAGCGTCAAAGCCCTTGACCTCGGCAGCGATGCGGGTGCCAAGGCCCGAGGCATCGAATCGGGTGATCGGGCCGACGGCCGAGCGGCCGTTGACCACGCCGGACCAGAGAGCGTCGATGCCGATTCCAAGGGGCGTCACGGCGCCCATTCCGGTGACGACGACAGGTTCACCCATGAGAACCTCCCTTCTGATATGCGGCTGTGAGCCCCTTCAGAGGCTCTGCACGTCTGTCAGGTTAACCCACATAGAGGACTGGAGATGTGCAAGCACGGTAGGGTACCTGAACCCTTTGGGCGGTTCCGTACCGGGCTGGCGCGGAGCATGTAGCCCGGATATTGCCCGGGGAACCACCAGAGCTTCTGGGCAGAGAGTCTAGCAACTTTGCCCGGCGCCCGGCGTTTTAGGAAGAGGTAAGGATGCTCGCCGGAGTAGCAGCGGCCGGCATTCGATGGCTGAGGCCGCAGACACCTGAGATCGGAGGCAACCGTGATCAAGACAGTGCTGTGCGACATGTTGGGCATCGAGCATCCCATCGTGCAGGGAGGGATGGCCTGGGTAGCCACCGCCGAGCTGGTGGCCGCCGTCTCGGAGGCGGGTGCGTTTGGCATCCTCGGTGGCGGCAACGCGCCGCCCGACTATGTGCGCGCCCAGATCCGCGAGACCAAGCGGCGCACAGACAAGCCCTTCGGGGTGAACATCCCTCTTTTCTCGCCGCATGTAGATGACCTCGTCGAAATCTGCATCGAGGAGAGGGTCAGGGCTGTGGCGACGGGGGCAGGGAACCCCGGTCCGTTCATGCCCCGGCTCAAGGAGGCGGGGATTCTGTGCATGCCGGTGGTTGCCTCGGTTGCCCTGGCCAAGCGCCTCGAGCGGATGGGGGCCGACATCATCGTGGCCGAGGGGATGGAATCTGGCGGGCATATCGGCGATCTGACGACACTGCCCCTCGTGCCGCAGGTGGTTGATGCGGTGCAGGTGCCGGTCGTCGCTGCGGGCGGCTTTGCCGACGGACGAGGGCTGGTAGCGGCGCTGGCCCTCGGGGCGGTGGGCATCCAGATGGGCACTCGCTTTGTCTGCACCAGCGAGTGCACGGTGCATGAGAACTATAAGCGCAAGATCCTCGAGGCCGGCGATCGCGCCACCATGACAACCGGGCATTCCCTGGGGCACCCGGTGCGAGCGATCAGGAACGCGATGACCCGCGAGTTCCAGGAGATGGAGAAGCGGGGAGCCTCCGAGGAGGAGATCATCGAGTTCGGCACCGGGAGGCTGCGCATGGCCGCTGAGCAGGGCGATGTGGTCCATGGTTCGGTGATGGCGGGGCAGGTTTCCGGTATGATCAACGACATCGTGAGCTGCCGCGAGCTCGTGGAGCGGATCGTACGGCAGGCGGAGGAGATCATCGGCGCGTTGCCGGGGGTTGTGAGTCGGGGCTAGCGCACGAGCCCAGGCGGGCGCCGCGGCGCCCGCCTGGGGGAGGAGAGCGGGGCATACGCGGTAGTTTTGGGAAGGCGACGGTGTCTTCTTCGAGAGAGGTACCTCCACCCCTGGGGCATTCCCCGCTTTGCCCACAGGGCAAAGCGGGGTTAAGC
>JAIMBM010000426.1 GCA_023511475.1 Anaerolineae bacterium | reverse complement strand
CCCCCCCCCCCGCAAAACGCCTCCCACCTGGATTCCCCGCCCCCGCGGCGCGGGGGCGGGGTTAGGGGTGGGGGCGCCGGGAAAAGTCGTACCTGCGGCTTCTCGACGCCTATAGCGCCTGTCCACACCTCAACTGCCAGCCCTTCCTCGGCTTCGACGGTGGGATGCGGCCCCCGCTGAAGCACAGGGCGCAGAGGAATGCCAGGCCTGCGGGCCACTGCGCCAACCGGTTATTGGCCGGAACACTGGCCGTCAACCTCCAGGGGTCCTGCGGCGCGCCAGGCCAGGGTGTGTGCGTCGGTAGGTCACATAACGGGTCTTCTGCTGCCGCGGCGCGGCCGGCGCTAGGTGACCTCCGGGCCGAGGCGTGCCTCCTCGCTGCGGGCGGCGAACTCGCCATCGGCGACGCGCACACGCAGGGGCTCCCCCGGCGGCGCCTCTCGCACCGAGCGCACGATCGCACCGGTGCGACGCTTGGCAACCAGCGCATAGCCACGCTCCAGCGTGCCCTGTGGGCTCAGCGGCCGCAGCCGGCCCTCCAATCCCTGCAGATGGGCCCGGCGCAGGGCCAGGCTGTTGCGCAGCGCGAGGACCATGGCGCGCTGCAGCTCGTCGAGGCGCTGGCGGCGGCGGTTCACCATCCCCTGGGGCGAGGCCCGGCGCAGCGCCTCTTTGGCGTGGTGCAGGTCGCGCCAGGCCCGGTCCAGCACATGCCGCATCGAGCCGAGCAGCGCCTCCGTGAGCTGATCGACCGACTCCCGCAGCTCCTCGCAATCGGGGACGGCAATCTCCGCCGCTGCGGAGGGGGTAGGGGCGCGCACGTCGGCGACCAGGTCGGCGATGGTAAAGTCAATCTCATGGCCAACGCCGGTGATCACCGGCTTGGGGCAGGCGGCGATGGCCCGGGCCAGCTGCTCGTCGTTAAAGGCCCACAAGTCTTCGATCGAGCCCCCGCCCCGGGCGATGAGGATCACATCCACGTCGCCGCGCTGAGCGAGCAGATGCAGCGCCGCGATGAGCTGCGCGGGCGCTTCGGCCCCCTGTACCGCGCTCGGCGCGAGCACCACCTCCACGAGCGGGTAGCGCCGCGAAAGCACCCGGCAGATGTCGCGCCAGGCGGCGCCTGCCGGCGAGGTCACGACCCCAAGCCGCCGGGGGAAGCGCGGCAGCGGCCGCTTGCGGGAGGCGTCAAAGAGGCCCTCGGCCTCGAGCTTTTTCTTGAGGCGCTCCAGCTCCAGTGCGAGGACCCCGGCGCCGGCCTTCTGCAGCTCGTCGACGTAGAGCTGACAGGTCCCCCGCGCCTCGTACATGGAGACATAGCCATGCGCCAGCACAGCATCGCCATCACGGGGCTTGAAGCTCAGGCGCGCCGCATGGGCCCGCCAGATCACACAGTTGATCGCCGCCTCGCCGTCCTTCAGGGTGAAGTAGACGTGCCCTGAGGGATAGGCGCGCCAGTTGGAGATCTCGCCCTCCAGCCAGAGGTCACGGAGCAGCTCGTCCGAATCGAGCAGCTCCTTGATGTAGGCGGTGATCTGGCCGACCCGGTAGATGCGCATGTTGCGATTATAGCATGGGTTGCACGGCGGGGGAAACCGGCCCCCAATACCCGTTCAGAGGCTTGCACAGAGCCTCCAACCGTGGTACGATAGCGTGGCGCTGTGCCCGACATCAAGCCGGCCGGACCGGCCACTCAGCAGCCGCCCGACAAGGAGGGTATCGCCGTGGTGCTGGGCTATTTCACCCTCGTGCTGCACTCTCACCTGCCGTACGTGCGGCTGGCAGGTCGCTGGCCGCATGGCGAGGAGATGCTCCATCAGGCCATCGCCGAGACCTACATCCCTCTTCTCAACGCGCTGTACGACCTGAAGGGGGAGGGATTCCACCCCCGCCTCACCATCGGGCTCACGCCCATTCTCCTCGAGCAACTGGCCGATGAGGATGTGCGCGCCCACTTTGACATGTACCTGGAGGAGCGCCTCACGCTCGTTGAGGCCGACCTGATCCGCTTCGAGGCGGGTCGGCAGGCGCACGAGGCCTACCTGGCGCGCTTTTACCGGGACTGGTACGCCGGCATCCGCGACTCTTTCCGTAACCGCTATCAGCGCGACCTGGTAGGCGCCTTTGCGCGGTTGCAGGAGGAGGGAAACCTCGATATCATCACCAGCGCGGCCACCCACGCCTACCTCCCGCTCCTCGCCCGCGACTCTTCCATCTACGGGCAGCTTCAGGCAGGCATCGGCGCCTACTGGCACCGCCTCGGCACTGCACCGCGGGGCGTGTGGCTGCCGGAGTGCGGCTACCGGCCGCCGTACATGGAGGGAGACCGCTACCGCCCCGGCCTGGAGGAGCTCCTCGCCGATCTGAACCTGCAGTACTTTTTCACCGACACCCACGCCATCCGCGGCGGCCAGCTGGTCGGCAAGCTGGCAGGAGACGTCGCGGGGCCCTATGGGGGCATCCCCGAGCGGCGCCTCGTGCGCACCGTCGACGAGCGGCCTCAGGCCACGCAGCGCACGACCATGCGCCCCTACTATGTGCGGGCAGCCAAGGTTGCCGTCTATGGCCGCGATGAGGGCACGGGCCTTCAGGTCTGGTCGGCCACGCACGGATACCCCGGCGACTTTCTCTACCGCGAGTTCCACCGCAAAGACGCCCACTCCGGCATTCAGTACTGGCGGATCACCAGCAACACCGCCGGCCTCGGCGAGAAGGAGCTGTACGATCCTCAGCCAGCCTTCCAGAAGGTGAAGGACCACGCGGCGCACTTTGTGCACCTCGTACGCGAGGAGCTGGCTGGCTTTGCCGCCGCCAGCGACGTGCCGGGGATCGTCGTCTCCGCCTACGATACAGAGCTCTTCGGGCACTGGTGGTTCGAGGGCGTGGCCTGGCTGCAGGAAGTGCTTCGGCTGATGGAGCGCAGCGAGGAGATCGGCGTGACAACCGCCGAGCAGTACCTGGCCGAGTACCCGCCCGACGAGGTCATCGACCTGCCCGAGAGCTCCTGGGGCGAGGGCGGCGGGCACTGGACCTGGCTGAACCCTGAGACGGAGTGGCTGTGGCCCCTCGTGCACCACGCCGAGCGGCGCATGGAGCAGCTCGTGGCCCACTATCCGGCCGCCGAGGGAGAGATGGCCGAGGTACTCACCCAGGCAGCACGGGAGCTGGTGCTGCTGGAAGCCAGCGACTGGCCGTTCCTGATCAGCACCGGGCAGGCCAGGGAGTATGCCATCGGCCGCTTCCAGCAGCATCTGGCGCGCTTCAACGTCCTGGCGGCGATGGCCGAGCGGGGCGAACCGCTCTCCGCCAGCGATCGGGAGTTCCTCGCCTCGACGCGGGAGCAGGATAACCCGTTCCCCCAGATCGACTACCGTGCCTTCCGCGAGCAGCGCTACGAGCCCTCGCCGCAGAGCACCGTCGTGGAGACCGGCTAGCGCGGCCTCGCTCCCCCGTGTCCGGGGCAGCGGGGAGTGGGCGCCTTTGGGGTATGTCTTCTCCCCGGGGCGGACAGGTTGGCTGAATCGCGGCCTTCCGCGTTCGGGGACAGGCTAAGCCATCCGCCTCGCCCCCTTCCCGGCCCCCGGCGCGGACTATGCATTACCCATAAGTCGGGCTGCAGAGCATCCTGGGGCATGACATAGCGCCCCGGCGCCCATCCCAGCGGACCGTCGCCGCCGACACTGCTGCGCGGAACACACCGAGCAGCAGCCGCGATGTGCTGCAACCCCAGAGTGCCCCCACCCCTGACCCCTCCCCCTGGCGGAAGCGACGCGTCCGCCAGGGGGAGGGGTCAGGGGCATAGGCGCTAACTTAAGGCACGCCAGCGTGCTCTCTACCAAAAGTGCCCCCACCCCTCGCCCCCGCCCCCCCCCCGCGGGGGGGGGGGGTGGGCCAAAAA
>JAIMBM010000425.1 GCA_023511475.1 Anaerolineae bacterium | reverse complement strand
GCGCGGGGCGGCCAGACGCGCCAACCCGCCAGACCCCCAACAAGGGGTCCTCCACCGGACTCGTGCGAAGCGTAAAGCCCGGTTGCCGGCGGAGGGCCTCCGGCAGGCTGCCTGACTGCGAATCGGCTGACAGACCTTGGATGCACCCCCTCGCCCGCCCACTTGACACTACCCGTGGAGCTGCCATACTCTTCACAGAGCCCGGCGCAGGGGCGCCCTTCTGCAGCCCATGCTTCCGGCGATAAGCAGCGCCCCTGCCCCTTTGGCGGCCGAGGCCGGGCGCCTCGGCGAAGGAAAGGAAACCCGCAGTGGAGCCCACATCCCTCTTCGAGTACATCGGTGAGGCCGGGACCGGCCACGCCCGCCTCGCCATCGACGCCACGGTCCGCTCGCCACATCGCGTCAACCCCCTCCTCTACGGCAAGTTCTGCGAGCACCTCGGCACCAACATCTACCAGGGGATGGAGGCCCAGATCCTCTTCAACCCCACCTTCGGGCACTGGACCTTTGTGGCCGCCGAGAACGACCTGAACTGCGTCGACGGCGGCGCGCCGCCGGAGGCCGACCGTGCCGCGATCGTCCGGCGCATTCAGGTCTATGCCGAGCGCATGGGCTGGCCGAGCCCTGCCTGGCTCACCGAGGCCTACCAGGCGGGCCTGGCCTTCGGCTGGGTGCTCCTCGGGCCGCGCGACGCAGTCCGCGCCAGCCCGGACGTCGGCCCCTACGGCGACCGGGCCCAGCGGGTCGAGGCCCTCGGCGAGCCGGCCGGCATCGCCCAATGGACCTACCTGCCGCTGCACCGCGTGCGCCGGTTCGAGTACCGCCTGGTCGGGCGCGCGGCAGAGCCGGCCGAGGCAGAGCTCAGCCTTGCCCCGGTCGACGCCAGCGGCAAGGTCGGCCCCGCGCTTGTCCGCACGCGCGTGTCGCTCGGCCGGGATTGGACGACCGTCAGGGGGCAGCTCGAGCTCCCTCCCCAGGCCCGCGACCTGGCCGACACTCCCTGGGAGCTTGCCATCAACCTGCCGCCGGGTGCCAACATCGTGCTCGACCGTGTCCTCCTCTACCCCGAGGACCACATCGGCGGTGCCGACCCCGACGTGATCCGCTTCCTCCGGGAAGCGCGACTTCCCATCCTGCGCTGGCCCGGCGGCAACTTTTCCTCCGGCTACCACTGGCGCGACGGTGTCGGCCCGGTCGACTCCCGCCCCTCCCGCCGCAACCCGGCCTGGGAGGGGCTGGAGTACAACCTCTTTGGCACCGACGAGTTCCTCGCCTTCTGCCGCATAGTGGGATGCGAGCCGCTCATCTGCGTCAACGGCGGCGATGGCACGCCCGAAGAGGCTGCCGCCTGGGTCGAGTACTGCAACGGCACACCCGACACGCCTATGGGCCGCCTGCGGGCCCAGAACGGCCATCCGGAGCCCTACGGAGTCCGCTACTGGGAGATCGGCAATGAGTTGGCCGGGCGCTGGCAGGTCGGCTGGACGACCCCCGGTGGCTATGCCGACCGCTACCGGCGCTTTGCCGCGGCCATGCGGGCCGTCGATCCGACGATCCGCCTCCTCGCCTGCGGCTCTATCGACTGCGAGGCGACGGACGAGTGGACCGAGCGCCTGATCCGCGAGGCCGGGAGCGAGCTCGAGGTCATCACCGACCATCTCCTGACCGGCGGACCCGTCGATCAGCACACCGACCCGGTTGAGCTCTACCACGCCTTTATGGGGTACGCGAGCACCCTGCCGGCCAAGTACCGGGCCGTCGCCGCCCGCATGCGCCGGGCCGGGGTGCGCGAGCCGCGGCTTGCCATCACCGAGTTGCAGTTGTTTGCCCACTTTCAGGGTCCCGCCGGGCCCGGGGCCACACTCGCCCCGGCGACCATGCCCACGCCGGCTACCATCGCCGAGGCGCTCTACGATACCACGATCATCCATGCCTGCATCCGCATGGGAGACCTGGTCGAGCTGCTGACCCACTCGGCAACGGTGAACCACGGCGGGGGCCTGCGGAAGGTCCACGAGCGGGTCTGGGCCAACCCCTGCCACTATGCCCATGCCATGGGCGTTGCCCTTGCGGGCGGCACGCCGGTCAGAGTGCGCCTCGCCTGTGAGACCTTCTCCACGGGGCGGGCCTTCGGGCGCATCCGGCCGCACCGGGACCATCCCATCCTCGATGCCATGGCGGTCCTCAGCGCAGATGAGGCGGACCTCTACCTCATGCTGGCGCACCTCTCCGCGTCGAGCGGACCTGTTGAGGTAGAGATCGACCTCGCAGATCTCTCTGCGAAGCCTGTCGCCGAGGTCCTCACGCTTCGGGGCGAGGCAATGCACGATCAGAACACGCCCGATGAGCCCGAGCGCATCGTGCCACAGGAGTCGACCCTGGCGGTAGAGGGACGGCGGGTCCATCTCGCCCTGAGGCCCTTCTCCCTGGTCAGAATTACCTTCCATCTCGAGGCGCGCCCCAAGTAGCGCGCAGACACAGGAGCGCCAAAGCGCCGTGTATGCGAACGAATCGCAGCTATCAGTGGCAGAGCTATACCGGTCGATGCGGCCCCGCTATCCGGAGCTGAGCGGGCGGGTCGCCATCGTGACCGGCTCCACCCGGGGCATCGGCCGGGGCATCGCCGTGCGGCTGGCGCTCGAGGGCATGCGCGTGGTGGTCAACGGCCGCTCCGCCGAGGAGGCCGCCGCGGTCGCACGGGACCTTGTAGAGGCCGGCGCCGAGGCAATTCCCGTGGCCGCGGACCTCGGCTCTCGCGAAGGTGTGGAGCGCATCCATGAGGAAACGCTGAGGGCCTTTGGCACAGTCGACCTCCTGGTCAACAACGCGGCGGTGCTGACCCGGGTTCCCATGGAGCAGGTTGACGAGGAGCTGCTCGATACAGAGCTGGCGGTGAACATCCGCGCGCCCTTTGTTCTCTCGCAGCGGGTGGCTGAGGTCATGCGCCGCTCTGGAGGGGGAAGCATCATCCACATCTCCTCGGTCGGCGGCCTGCGCGCCCACCTGCCCGGGCTGCCCTACGACGTCACCAAAGGCGCCATCGACGCCCTCACTCGGGCCATGGCCCTGGAGCTGGCGCCCTACGGCGTGCGCGTCAACGCCGTTGCGCCGGGCGCCACGCTGACGGAAAAGTGGCTCCCGCCGAGCGATCCGCGCCATCAGGCCGCCGTGCGGCGCATCCCGCTGGGGCGCACCGGCCGCATCTCCGAGGTGGCCGCGGCCGTGGCCTTTCTCGCCTCGCCCGAGGCCGCCTACATCACCGGGCAGGTCCTCTATGTCGACGGCGGCCTCACCGCCCAGCTGACCCCGCCCGGGCAGGGGGTGTAGGAGAGCACAACCGGTAGACGGCTCTGCCCGGCGGCGGGTCGTGTGATCGCATCCCCCAACCATCCCTCGCAGCGACCACTCGTCGCAGTCGCAGCGCCTACGGACGCAGGTACGAGAGTCGGAGGCACGACTGGAGGTGATGATGAGTGTCTCAGAGCAGACGCTGGCACAGCGGGAGAACATGATCCAACTGCAGGCCGATTCTGTCCATCTGTTGGCCATCGGCGCCGGGCTGGTCGGTTACGGCTGGCTGCTGCTCGTGGTCTGGCCGATAACCGGCGCGGCTGTACCCCCTGCCGCGTGGGTGGGGAGCCTGGTCCTGGTCGTGGGGTCGGCCGTGAGCTTTCTATTGCGCGACCGGCATCCTCGCCTGGCGACCCGCACTCTGGTGTGGAGCAGCCTGTTGGCCGTAGTCTGTGGGCTGGTCAGCTATCCCCTGCCGGAGTTGGCCTATCTCCTAACGCTGCCGGTGATCTTTGCCAGCGTGCTCCTCGGGCAGGGCTCCGTGTTCCCGGTCGCCGGCGCGGGTTGCGCCCTGCTTCTTGCCGTCGCCCGGGCACGGTTCGGGTTGCCTCTGGTCT
>JAIMBM010000424.1 GCA_023511475.1 Anaerolineae bacterium | reverse complement strand
CACATAGCACCCTCCCGTTCGCGCGCTGTTGTGCCGGGGTTTGCGCCCCGCACGCAAACCGCCTGTCCGCCCCTGAAGGGGGCGAGGGGGAGGGGTTCCCCGACAGTGGGCCGGTGGGTGCCATCCTGGCGGCCTCTGCACGATGCCGGCAGGCACGCGGCGAAAGGCCAAAGTCGAGCCCCTTACAGAAGGCACCCGCTTCCCCGTCGCGCAAGCGGCGGGGAAGGGGGTCGAGGGGATGGGGTATCCCTGTCGCAAGGGCTGAGGGAGGGCGACTGAGGCAGCCTGCGCACCGCTGAGAGGGGGGAGCAGAGCGGGAGGGGGCGACACCTGGCCGGGAGGCAGGGCCCTCAGCACTCGCTTGTGGCGCCCCTCGCGACGTGTGGTATAATGTAAGCGCACGCGGACGCGCCGGCGGGGGCCGGAGCGGGCCGCACGGGGACACGCCGGCCTCTGGCCGGCGTCTGCATCGCCCGCGGCAAACGGTTCAGGCGGTGGGAACGTGAGCGCCGTAGACGAGGTGAAGCAGCGACTCGACATCGTCCAGGTCATATCGGCGTACGTCCCGCTGAAAAAGGCGGGGCGCAACTATAAGGGCCTGTGCCCGTTCCACAACGAAAAGACAGCTTCCTTTATCGTCTTCCCCGATAGCCAGCGCTGGCACTGCTTCGGCGCCTGCGGCACGGGCGGCGATGTCGTGAGCTTTGTCATGAAGCGGGAGAACCTCTCCTTCGGGGAGGCTCTGAAGCTGCTGGCCGCCCGCGCCGGGGTCCAGCTCCAGCCGCCGACGCCGCAGCAGGAGGCGGAGGCTGAGGAGCGGCGCAGGCTATGGGACCTGAACCGGCAGGCGGCAGAGTACTTTCACCGCCTGTTGATCGAAAGCAGCGAGGGTGCTGCGGCTCGCCGCTATCTTGAGCAGCGGGGCCTGCGCCCGGAGACGCTGCGGGCCTTTCAGGTCGGCTATGCCCGCGACGACTGGCAGGCCCTTGGCAGCCACCTGAAGGCAATCGGCTGGCGGGAGGAGGAGCTGCTGCGGGCCGGCCTCGTCATCGAGCGCGAGGATGGCTCCGGCACCTACGACCGGTTCCGGGGGCGGATCATCTTTCCGATTCGCGACGCGCGCGGACGGGTCTGCGGGTTCGGGGGGCGGGTCCTCGGGCAGTCGGAGCCCAAGTACCTGAACACCCCGCAGACACCGGTGTTCGATAAGGGGAGCGTGCTCTTTGGGATCGACCTGGCGCGCGAGGCGATCCGCCGGGCCGAGACGGCGGTCCTCGTCGAGGGCTACATGGATGTGCTCATGGCGCATCAGGCCGGGTTCCGGAACGTCGTCGCCACCATGGGGACCGCCCTGAGCCGCGAGCAGCTTGCCGTGCTCAAGCCCCTGGCCAGGCGGGTGGTGCTGGCGCTCGACCCGGATGTCGCCGGTGACCGGGCGACGCTGCGGGGGCTCGAGGTGGCGAGAGAGTCGCTCGAGACGCGGGTCGTGCCGGTGCCGACGGCCCGTGGCCTGATCCGCTACGAGACGGAGCTGGAGGCGGAGCTGCGAATCCTCAGCCTGCCGGAGGGCCGCGACCCGGACGAGGTGATCCGCGAGGACCCGGCGCGCTGGGAACAGCTGGTGGCCGACGCCATGCCGGTCATGGACTACTACTTTAAGGCGCTGACGGCAGGGCTCGATCTGAGCAAAGCGAAGGACAAGGCGGCGGCGGCAGAGGCGCTGCTGCCGCTGATTGCTGAGGTGACCAACGGCATCGAGCGGGCACACCATCTGCAGCGACTGGCCGCCATGCTGCGGACCGACGAGCGGGTTCTGGCACAGCAGATGGAGCGGCATGGGCGAGAGCGTCGCCGGCGGACAGCGCCGCCGGCGGCACCGGTCGCGGAGCTCGATCTGGAAGGATATCTGCTGTATCTGTTGCTGTTGTACCCCGAGCTGGTGGAGAGCGTGGCCGATCAGGCATCCGAGCTCTTTCTACGAACAGAGAATGCGGCGGTGTTTGCGACTCTACGCGAGTCGAACGCGGTCGAAGGCCCGGTGCGGGCCGAGGACCTGTCACTTGACGACGCGTTGCGCGGGCATGTAGAATCTGTGCTGACTGTGCACGCTCAGAGGCCGGCTCTGTCGCGCGAAGAGGCGGAGGAGGCCCTGCGGACGGTAGCGTTGCGACTGCAGCGGGAGCGGCTCAAGGAGCGCGACAGGGACCTGCAGGCGATGATTCAGGCGGCCATAGAGGAGGGCGATAGCGAAGCCCTCCGACGGTATGGGGCAGCGGTCGATGACGTGGCGGTGCGCCTGAGGGAGCTAGCGGCCATGGAGAAAGCACGGGCCCTGTCCAGCAGGCGCGCGCTACGGGAGTGGTGATCATGGGATCCAGGAAGCAGAAGGCTGCTCAGGATACAACCCCCGAGCCTCAGATGCCCAGCGTCGAGGAGGCAGATCCCGCAGAGCCTTCTGGGGTGCCGCCCGACTTTGAGAAGAAGAAGGCGGACCTCATCGCCAAGGGCCTGAAGCAAAAGTTCATCACCGAGAAGGATATCGCCGACTCCCTTCCGGTGGAGGACATGGCGCCCCGCGACCTGGATGAGCTGTACACCACCTTCCTCGAGAAAGGCATCCCCATCCTCGACACCGAGGCCGGTGAAGAGCTTGCGACCGTTGCCGAAGAGGACGTACTGGCCTGGGGGGATGCGGACGCGATCAGTGACCCGGTGCGCATGTACCTGCGCGAGATCGGCCGCGTTCCCCTGCTGGAGCCCGGGGATGAGATCGAGCTGGCAAAGGCCATCCGGCAGGGTCAGATCGCCAAACGTCGCCTGGAGCGCGGCGAGCTGGATGGAGTGCGCAAAGAGTTTGCGGAGGCGCGCGTACGGCGCGGCGAGGCGGCCCAACGGCGGCTGATCGAGGCGAACCTGCGGCTGGTGGTGAGTGTGGCCAAGCGCTATATCGGGCGCGGGATGCAACTCCTGGACCTCATCCAGGAGGGCAACATCGGCCTCCTGCGCGCAGTCGAAAAATACGACTACCGCAAGGGATACAAGTTCTCGACGTATGCGACCTGGTGGATCCGGCAGGCCATCAGCCGGGCCATCGCCGACCACTCGCGGACGATCCGCATTCCAGTGCACATGGTCGAGTCCATCAACCGGGTGGTGCGCGTCTCGCGGGCGCTGCAGCAGGAGCTGGGCCGCGAGCCGACTCTGGAGGAAATCGCCCTGGAGATGGACCTGCTGACGCCGGACGAGCGCCGGATGATCGAGGAGGCGCAGGCGAGGGGCGAGCCGCTCGAGCCCTCTGTCGAGCGGCGGCTGCGCAAGGCGGCGGCCAAGGTGCGGCGCATCCTGCGCGTGGCGCAGGAGCCGATGTCGCTCGAGACGCCGGTGGGCATGGAGGACACGTCGTCGCTCGGCGACTTTATCGAGGACGACACGGTCATGGGGCCGTCCGAGGCGGCCTCGCGGCAGTTGCTCAAGGAGCAGATGCAGGACATCCTGGACTCGCTCTCGACTCGCGAGCGGCGGGTGCTGCAGCTACGCTTTGGCCTCGAGGACGGCCAGAGCCGGACGCTCGAGGAGGTCGGGCAAAAGTTCGGCGTCACCCGGGAGCGCATCCGGCAGATCGAGGCGAAGGCGCTGCGCAAGCTGCGGCATCCGACGCGCAGCCGCAAGCTGAAGGACTATTTGAGCTAGGGGGCCGGTCCGAGGCCCTGCGCCGCAGCGGACCGGCGTGGCCGGGCGGCAGCCGCCCGACTGAAGGACTTGATGGGGGGAGTTGGCGGGCTTGTGCAGGATGTGGCACAAGCCGGCTGGCTCCCCTTTTGCGTTGTGGGGTCGGGGGGCCTGTCTTTCATCGCAGGGCGGCGCCCCAATCCCGCGAGCGGAGGGGGACTGCTTCGCCGGCCCCGCGGGGCGG
>JAIMBM010000423.1 GCA_023511475.1 Anaerolineae bacterium | reverse complement strand
GGGGGGGCCCCCCCGGGGGAGGGGGAGAGGCCCTCTCGGCAGCCGGGACTGCCGGAATGCAAGTCTGACCAGACAAACGGTCAGCCACATCAGTTGACTCCCCACACCGGGGCGACTAGAATCCAACCAGGCAGCACCATCGGATGTGCCTTTCACCCGCTGGGAAAGGCAGGCGCCATGTTCCCCCTTCGGGACACCACCCGCTCCCGGAGCGTCCCGCTGGTCAACCGGCTGTTGATTGCCATCAACCTCGTCGTCTTTCTCTGCGAGGCCAGCCTTACTCCCCGGCAACTGGCGACGCTGACGACCACCCTCGGCCTGGTGCCGCGCCGCCTTTGGGCTTCGCCAGGCCTGCCACAGCTCTTGACCGTGCTCACCTCCATGTTCATGCACGGCGGATGGTGGCACCTGATCAGCAACCTGTGGGTGCTCTTCGTCTTTGGGGACAACGTCGAGGACCGCATGGGGCACTTCCGCTACCTGGCCTTCTACCTCCTCTCCGGAGTAGCGGCGGCCTTTGCCCATGCCCTGGTGAGTGCGGGCTCGCGCGTGCCGACCATTGGGGCAAGCGGGGCTATCTCCGGAGTGATGGGGGCCTATGTGGTGCTCTTTCCGCACGCGCGCATCCTCACCTTTGTGCCACTCTTCTTTCTGCCCTCGCTGGTGGAGGTAAGCGCGCTGGTCTTTATCGGCTTCTGGTTCATTTCGCAGCTCTTCAGCGGCCTCTTTAGCCTTTCCGGAGCAGTCGGTGTTGGGACCTATGGCGGGGTAGCCTGGTGGGCCCACGTCGGTGGCTTTGTGGCGGGGGCGCTCACCGTGAGGGTCTTTGCCCGCCGTGTGCAGCGGGTGTACTACCCCCGCGATGACTGGTGGTAGGCCTGGTTCAGGGGTTTCGATGCTTCGCTGGGCAGGCTTCTCTGACCGGCATCGGGTTCCTGGGAAGCCTGGGGTACTCACAAGGAGTCAGGACATGGACCACGTTCGTATCGGCATCATCGGCGTGGGGGGCATGGGGAGCTTCCATGCCCGGTATCTGCTGGAGGGCTGCGTGGCCCGCGCGAGCCTGACGGCGGTGAGCGACGCCGACCCCGCGCGCCTCGAGCCCTACAAGGAGCTCAAGACCTTTACCGACAGCCGGGACCTGATCCGCTCCGGCGCCGTGGACGCGGTGCTCATCGCCACACCGCACTACTACCACACCACGATCGGCTGCGATGCCCTCGAGCAGGGGCTGCACGTCCTCGTGGAGAAGCCGATCTCGGTGCACAAGGCCGACGCGGAGCGGCTGATCGCCGCGCACAGGCGCAAGGACCAGGTCTTTGCGGCCATGTTCCAGCAGCGCACGACCCCCCACTACAAGGAGATCAAGCGGCTGGTCTCTTCCGGAGAGCTGGGCCGCATCCAGCGTGCCTGTTGGATCATCACCGACTGGTTCCGTCCCGAGGCGTACTATGCCTCCGGAACCTGGCGCGCCACCTGGAAGGGTGAGGGCGGAGGGGTGCTGGTGAACCAGTGCCCGCATAACCTGGACATCTTCCAGTGGATTGTGGGCATGCCGGTCCGCGTGCGTGCCTTCTGTGGCCTGGGCAAGTACCACGACATCGAGGTCGAGGACGAGGTCACCGCCTACTTTGAGTACGAAAACGGGGCGACGGCCGTGCTCGTCACCAGCACCGGCGAGGCGCCAGGCACCAACCGGCTCGAGATCGCCGGAGACCTGGGAAAGCTGGTGCTCGAGTTCGGGCAACTCACCTTTTACCGAAACGAGGTCCCGGCCAGTGAGTTCTCGCGTACGAGCCCGGCACCCTTCTCCAAGCCAGGCGCCACGCGGATCGAGATCCCGGTGGCGGAGGATGGCGGCCAGCACGTGGAGATCACCCAGAACTTTGTCGATGCGATCCTCGACGGCGTGCCCCTCATTGCCCCGGCGGAGGAGGGCATCCGCTCCGTAGAGCTCGCCAACGCCATGCTGTACTCACACTTTACCGGCCAGACGGTCGAGCTCCCCCTGGACGGCGCTGCCTACGAGGCCTTCCTGCAGGGTCTCATCGCGACGTCGCGTCAGAACAAGAGGGCTCCGGGGGCCGGGCCGGTAACCGACATGGCCAGCTCCTTCCAGAAGCCATAGCGGAGCGCGTGATCCCATCCGGCCCGTTTGCGGGCGCGGGAGCCAGTTAGCGAGGTCATCTCCTTGAGAAGCGGCGCCGAAAAGCGAAACGTACTCCTGGTGGCGGCTACGGCCTCCTTCCTCACGCCCTTCATGGGCTCATCGATCAACATCGCCCTGGCGTCCATCGCCAGGGAGTTTGGGGTCGATGCCGTCTCGTTGGGATGGGTGTCGACCGCCTATACGTTGGCCGCGGCCGCCTTTCTCGTGCCCTTCGGTCGCCTGGCCGATATCGTAGGCCGGAGGAAGGTCTTTATCGCCGGGGTCCTCACCTATGCCCTGTCGACCATCCTCTCGGCGCTCTCCACCTCCGGCACGATGCTCATCGCCTGTCGGGCTCTGGAGGGGGCCGGCAGCGCACTGATCTTTGGCACGGGCACAGCCATGCTGACCTCGGTCTACCCGCCGCAGGAGCGGGGCAGGGTGCTCGGGATCAACGTGGCAGCCGTGTACGTGGGGCTCTCGGTCGGACCTACGGCGGGGGGCTTTCTCACGCAGCACCTGGGCTGGCGAAGCATTTTCTGGGTCACGATGCCTCTGGCCCTTATGCTCGCCATCCTGGCTGCCTGGCGGATCAGAGGCGACTGGGCGGAGGCGCGGGGGGAAGCGTTCGACCTCCCCGGCTCGGTCATGTACGCGCTGGCTCTCGTCGCCCTGGTCTATGGCCTCTCCAGCCTGCCCAGGGCCTCCGGGGTCGGGCTTCTGGGGCTGGGCACCTTGGGGCTGGTCGCCTTTGTGCTCTGGGAGGTGCGGACGAAGAGCCCGGTGCTTGAGATCAGCCTCTTCCGGGAGAACACGGTCTTTGCCCTCTCGAACCTGGCCGCCTGGGCGAACTATGGGGCGACGACCGCCGTAGGCCTCCTCCTCAGCCTCTACCTGCAGTACATCAAGGGGCTCTCGCCCCGAGATGCAGGCGCCATCATGGTGGCGCAGCCGATCGTGATGGCGCTCTTCTCGCCGCTGGCGGGCCACCTCTCGGACCGGTTCGAGCCTCGGATCGTGGCCTCCGCAGGCATGGCCCTGACGGTCGTTGGCCTGGTCATGCTCGCGACCCTCGGCGATGGCACACCGCTCGCCTTCGTCATCGCCTGCCTCATCGTGCTCGGGCTGGGGTTCGGGCTTTTCTCCTCCCCCAACACCAACGCCATTATGGGCTCAGTGGGCCGCAGGCGCTACGGCCTGGCCTCGGGGATGGTCGGTACCATGCGTCTGACTGGGCAGATGTTCAGCATGGGCATGACCATGCTCGTCTTTGCCCTGCACATCGGCCGGGTCCAGATCTCACCCGAGAGCTATGGGCGGTTCCTGGAGAGCGCGCGCATGATCTACACCGGCTCGGCGATCCTGTGTGCCTGCGGCGTCCTGGCCTCGCTCGCCCGGGGAAAGCTACACCGGGAGGAGCTCAGGGAAGCACCCAGGGGCGGCTGATCCTTCCCGGTCGATCAAAGGCGCACGAGCCCCGCCCATGATGCCGCATGTCCCTGCCTACGGAGCGTCGCCCCGAGTACTGGACGTTTGCGGCGCTGGCAGAGCCGTGCCGGGCGGGCCTGGTGAAGGGCCAGTAGCGTGCCGCGATGCTCTGGGGCCGTAGCCCAGGATTCTATCCTGGGCTACGGCCCCGCCGCCAAACACCCCATAGCAAGAGAGCCGCCTCCCCCAAGTCGGTCCGGGGACCGACTTGGGGTTCAGAGGCGGACGGGTTGCCCCACGGGCGGGGCCAACGCATTCGAGGCGCAGTGCCCCATCC
>JAIMBM010000422.1 GCA_023511475.1 Anaerolineae bacterium | reverse complement strand
GGGGGGGGGGGGGGGGGGGGGGGGGGCCCCCCGTTGGGGAGATGGGGCCCCCCCCCCCCCCCCCTCCCCCCCCAGCCCCCGCCCCCCCCCCCCGGGGGGGCCCGCGGGGCCCGCCGGGGGGAGGGGTTTCTCGCATGCAGGCCCGTTGAGCGCCACCCCAATGTCCTGTGCGCGACATCGAGTGGTACGCCCCGAAAAGGCCGGAGTCGAGGGATGGGGCGACGGCCCAAGAGGGTGATCTGTGCACCAGGTCTGCCGCTGAACTCACCCTCATGACAGGTCCACGGGGCGACAGCCCCTTAAGCTTCCGCCTATTGGGGGTAGAGGGTAGGGGCAACACCAGACCGGCAGACAGGGCTCCACGAGTGCCAGCCTGAACAGCCACCAACCACCGACCCGCCGTTTGCCATATTTCGAGACTTGCGCTAGGCTGTAAGATGGAGCGGCCTCCGGAATACACGTGCCGCCCCAGTTCACGCCGCGGCCGGGGGCAAGGCGATCCACGCCAATGGCTCCCTTTTTCCATCACGAGGAGGTCTTGGATGAAAGCCCTGCGCGACGAGTTCCTCAACCCGCCCCTCTCCTTCCGGGGAGCGCCCTTCTGGTCCTGGAACGACCGCCTGCAGGTCGACGAGCTGGCCCGGCAGGTCCGCGACATGAAGGCGCATGGCATGGGCGGCTTTTTCATGCACTCCCGCGAGGGCCTCGAGACGGTCTACATGGGCCCCGAGTGGCTGGAGTGCATCCGGGAGACGGTCCGCGTAGCCCGCGAGGAAGGCATGGGCGCCTGGCTCTACGACGAGGACCGCTGGCCCTCCGGAGCGGCAGGCGGGCTTGTGCCAGCCCGCGGGGGCGACGCCTTCCGCGCCAAGGTCCTCAGCGTTGAGGAGACCGCCGAGGTGCCAGAGCCGGCCGAAGGCGTTCTGGCCACCTTCGCCGCGGTGATCCGGGATGGCACCATCATCTCCGCGCGCCGGCTGGGTCCGGGGCAGGAGGGCCTGCGTCCGGGCGAGGTCTGCCTCGTGTTCCGTCGGGAGGTGTGCCCGCCCACGGAGTGGTTCAATGACGACACCTACTCCGACAACCTGAACCCCGACGCTGTCGCTGCCTTTATCGACATCACCTACGAGGCCTATCGTCGGGAGGTTGGGGGCGACTTTGGCGGTGCGGTTCCTGGTATCTTTACCGACGAGCCCAACGTCTTCAGCCAGCACGCCCCCAGCGGGCACCGCTCCCTGCCCTGGACCGATGGGCTCCCCGAGTTCTTCCGGGCCCGCCGCGGCTACGACCTCCTGGGCTTTCTGCCCTGGCTCTTCTACGACGGGGAGAGGGCGGCCAAGGCCCGCCACGACTACTGGTACACCATCAGCGAGCGCTTTACCGAGGCCTACTCGAAGCAGCTCGGCGAGTGGTGCGAGAAGCACGGCTTCGCCTACACCGGCCACTACCTCTGCGAGCACGAGATGGGCGATGGCATCATACGTGGCGGAGCCATCATGCCCCACTACCGCTACCAGCAGGTGCCCGGCATCGACATGCTCTGCGAGCAGAACCACGAGTTCCTGACCATCCTCCAGTGCACCTCTGTCGCGCACCAGTTTGGCCGCAAGCGCGTGCTCTCCGAGACCTACGGCTGCTCCGGCTGGGAGTTCACCTTCGAGGGCCAGAAATGGGTCGGGGACTGGCAGTACGTGTTTGGCGTGAACCTCCGCTGCCAGCACCTGGCGCTGTACTCGCTCCGGGGCTGCCGCAAGCGCGACTATCCGCCCGCCTTCAACTATAACACGACCTGGTGGAAGTATAACAAGGTCGTCGAGGACTATTTCGCCCGGATCGGGCGCGTAATGGCCGAGGGGGAGCCGGTGCGGGACGTGCTCGTGCTTCACCCCGTGGCGACCGGCTGGATGATGCTCACCGAGGGCCACGAGAGCCGCAACGAGGTCAACGCCTACGCCGAGCGCTTTAACGACTTTGTGCAGGGCGTGCTCGCCACTCACTATGACCTCGACCTCGGGGACGAGCAGATCATGGCCAGTGATGGCCGTGTCGAGGGCAGCACGCTCTGGGTTGGGCAGGCGCCCTACCGCGTCGTGATCGTTCCGCCCGAGATGCACACCCTCCTCAGCTCGACCGTCGACCTCCTCGAGCGGTTCCTCGAGGCCGGCGGCGCGGTCATCGCCGTTGAGCCGGTGCCCGGCATGGTCGAGGCCGAGCCCTCCGATCGGCCCGGCAGGCTCCTTGCCCATCCCGGAGTCACTGTTGTGCCGGACGTGAGCGACGTGCAGGCCGCCCTCGAGGCCCGGCTGCCCCGGCGCGTCTCCCTGCGCACGCGGCAGGGCCAGGAGGCACCGCGGCTCTTCTACATGCAGCGCCGCCTCGACCGCGGCTTTGTCTACTTTATCATCAACAATGACCGCAACTGCTCCTGCGATGTCTCCGTTGCTCTTGAAGGGCGCGGCCGCCTCGAGGAGTGGGACCCGCTCACCGGCGAGATACGCCCCATCCCCGCGGTCGAGAAAGAGGGGCACCTGCATTTCCAGACCACTCTTGGCCCTGCCGGCTCGCGCCTGTACGTCGTCGACCCGGATAGCGAGCCCGTGCCAGAGGAGCGGCCCAGGGCTGCCGGGTCAGGAATCCCCTATCATCTGAGGGCCAGAGCCTCCTTCATCGGGCCGGTCTGTCCCTTCACGCGTACTGACCCCAACGTGCTGACGCTGGACATGTGTCAGTATCGCCTGCGCGACGGGGAGTGGTCCGACACGATGGAGGTGTGGCGGGCGCAGCGCGATGTCCGCGAGCAGTTGGGCATGCGACAGGTCTACTACAACGGGCTGCCGCAGCGGTACAAGTGGGTGTACGAGCGCCACCCGCAGGATGGCACGCCACTCGCCCTGCGCTTCCGTTTCCACGTTGAGGACGTTCCCTCCCGGCCAGTCTATCTGCTGGTGGAGGGCGCCTCGCACTTTGGCATCCGCCTGAATGGCGAGCCGGTGCCGAATCAGGTCGTGGGCTGGTATCTCGACCGCTCCTTCCACAAGGTCGCTCTGCCCCCGCTGCGGGCAGGCGAGAACGAGCTGGTGCTGACGTGCGCCTATACCAACGCCATGGAGCTGGAGGACTGCTTCCTGCTGGGCGACTTTGGCGTGTCCATCGACCGGAAGATCATCGCCGAGCCGGCTGCCCTGCACTTTGGTGACTGGACGACCCAGGGCTACCCCCACTATGCCGGCAGCATGATCTACCATGGCCGGCTGGAGCACCAGCCCGGCGAGCGGGTCCGGCTGTTCCTCGGGGAGTACAAGGCGGTGGACGTAGCCGTGTTCGTCAACGGCCAGCCGGCGGGGCATATCCCCTGGGCTTCGGCTAACGGGCTCGACATCACCCGCTACCTGGGCCCGGGCACCAACAATGTGGATATCGAGGTCGTCTCGAGCCCGCGGAACATGCTGGGGCCGCTGCACCTGGCCGCCGGCCACGAGCCGTGGACCGACTGGCGCTCCTTCCGCCGCGCCGACGAGACTTTCACGCCCGGCTACGTCCTGCAGCCCTGGGGCCTCATCGGGCAGGTCAGGCTGGTGCGGGGCGGTTGACACGCCGGCCTAGGAGCGCCGCCAGGATGTCTTGCGGCAATCGCTCCCTGGTCGACTCGGTTACCCAGAAGACTGCTGGTGGTTGCCCCAGTCGCTGTGCGAGCGCCTGGCGCAGCGACTGGCGCACCACCAGGAGCGCCGGCACCGCGCAGTTCGCGACCGGCCCCAGGAGTGGCGCAAAGCCGCCCCCCATTTC
Source organism: Anaerolineae bacterium (assembly GCA_023511475.1). Taxonomy (GTDB): domain Bacteria; phylum Chloroflexota; class Anaerolineae; order SpSt-313; family SpSt-313; genus SpSt-313. The sequence goes on along the minus strand of JAIMBM010000422.1, from coordinate 155 downwards.
GAGCTCTATCGGCCCGATCTCGTCGATGATGACCAGAGCCGGCCCCCCGTCGAGCGCGCGCCGGACCCGTTCAGTGGCCCAGGCGAACGCTGCCGGGTCGAAGATGTGCGGCCCCCGGCGGAGCGCGTCGGCCCGATGTGGCGTCTGCGGTGTGG
>JAIMBM010000421.1 GCA_023511475.1 Anaerolineae bacterium | reverse complement strand
GGGGAGGGGGACAGGGGGAGGGGGTTGCCCGATGAGCCGGTACAAAGCCCATCCCCACAGGCAAAGCTACCCGCAGCCTGCCTCCGTTCGATGCGCAGAATGCGCGTCCGAACACTTACCTCCCGCCATCCGTTTGACTTCATGCCCGAATGCGAATATAGTGAAACAAGCTCCATTCCTTCTACCAGACGACAACGCAAGGAATCAAAGGGTCCTCCGCCCCTCGCAGGCACCTGCGAGGCGATGCTCCCTCAGGGAAAGGAGAGGTCGCAGCCCATGAGCGCTGAAAAGGAGTACCTCGGCATACCGCGCAGCCTGATCCCCTGGCATCCGCGCATCGACGCCGATGCCTGTACCGGCTGCGGCGTCTGTGGTCGGTGGGTGCGACCCCCGCATGCAGCGCAAGATGTACAAGGACGCGCTGGCGGCGGTCGGCGCGGATTTTGACAAGCAGGTGATCGCGCTCGATCTGCGCAATATCGAGACCCCGGAGGCCATGCGGAAGGTGACCGAGGCCTTTGAGAAGCTCCAGGAGAGCTAAACTTGTGGCAGCGCCCTGCCGCCGCGACAGGGCGCTGCCGGCCACAGGTGAGGAGAATCGTTCCGTTGGTGGAGCGCGCTGAGGAATGGCGTCTGCTCGACCTGAGTCACGCCGATCCTTACCTGAACATGGCAGTCGAGGAGGCAATCCTCCGGGCGGTGGGAGCCGGGCTCGCGCCTCCAACGCTCCGGCTGTGGCAGAACGACAACGCCGTGGTCATCGGCTACTTCCAGGATGCAGCTGTGGAAGCCGACCTCGAAGCCTGCCGCGAGCTCGGCACCGCCGTCGTCCGGCGTATCTCCGGCGGCGGTGCCGTCTATCACGACGCTGGGAACCTGAACTATGCGCTCTTCGTCCCCGCTTCTGACCCGCGTGTGCCCCGGGAGGTCCTGGCGTCTTATGATTACCTGTGTCGTGGCGTCATCGAGGCTCTGGCGCTCCTCGGGCTGCGGGCTGCTCTCGTGCCGGTCAACGACATCGTCGTGGACGGCCGCAAGGTCTCCGGCACGGCCCAGGCGCGCCGCCATGGTGGCATCCTGCACCACGGTACGCTGCTTCTGAGCCTCGATATTGCACGAATGGCCCGGGTGCTGCGCGTGACCCACGAGCACCTTGAGAAAAAGGGAGTCGCGAGCGTCACGGAGCGGGTAGCCACGCTGGGGCAGTTGGGCCGGCCTTGCTCGGTCGAGGAGGCCAAGGCCGCCCTCGTTGCCGGGTACTCCACAGCCCTGGGGGTGCGCTTCCGACCGGGGGTGATGTCCGAGCCCGAGCTCGAGCTCGCGCAGCGGCTGTATGACCAAAAGTACCGCCTGCCAGAGTGGAATCTGGCAGCGCCCCAGATGCGTAGCGAGGATAAGGGACACCTCGCATGAGTGGCCCGGAGCCCCCAACCCGGCCGGCACACGCATGGCGACGGTGGCACGTGCCGGCCCCGGACAGGGCCGGGGAGGTGGCCGATGCAGCGTCGCTTTGTGATCAGCGTGACAGAGGCTGAGGCGATCAGACTGTACCACATCCTTCTCGATAAAGATAAGGACGAGGCGCTCGCCTTCCTCGAAGAGCACGCCCGCAAGAGCCTGCACGACTTTCTGGAAGGTGGCTGAAAGACCGCCATCGAGCTGTTCGGTGGACAGCCAAAATAGAGGAGTCAATGCCCCACACGATCACGCTGCCGCACCTGCACCCAGGCATGGAAGAGAATGTCCTGGTAGACTGGCTGAAGCAGGAGGGGGACCTCGTGCGCTACGGCGAGCCGCTGTACATCGTCGAGACCCGCAAGGGGGTCTTCGAGATGCCCAGTGAGCTTGACGGGCGCGTCGACCGGCTGTTGGTGCCGAGGGGCGCGAGCGTCACCCCCGGGCAGGCCATTGCCATCATAGAGCCGCTGCCGTAGGTAGCTCCCGGCGGCTGGTCAGACAGCTCGAAAGTACGCGTACCGCCTCACTTACGGGCTCGAGAGCCGGCTGCGTCTCACCCCTGCCCGCTCAACGCCACCAGGACGCGCACAGGGGCACGGTCTCACAGCATCGCCACCATCCAGCCGCCCAGCACCAGAAACAGGCCGGCCGTGACCAGCTTGATCGCCCCGGTACGACGGTTCACAAACTGCCCAAGCCGGTCCGAGCTCGTGCCCCAGAAGGCCAGCAGAAACACCGCGACCAATGGGACTACAAAGAGGACGTTGTACAGGAGCAGGTACAGGAGCGCTCGCGCCCGCAGCGCCGGCACCCCCAGCACAAAGATGATGGTCGGGAGATATACCTGCCCCGTGCACGCCAGCTCTATCAGCGAGACAACCGCACCCGTCACCAGAGCGATTCCGGCGACCGCCTGCACGTTGGCTCCCTGCCGGATCATCTGATTGATGCGGCGCCGCAGCCGTGTGGGCAGCTTGAGCTTCATCTGGTCGGGGCGGCCGCGGCGCATCTGATACCAGTCGTAGAGGCTTCCGGCCGCCAGAATCACACACAGGAGAGCGGTGAGCCCGTACAGGTACCGGCTGATCGCCGACAGGAAAGGCAGCGCCGCCAGGGCCCTCAGCAGCCCAGCCCCAACCCCCATGTACGTGAGAAAGACCCCCAGCGTGAACATGGCCCCCACCAGCAGGATCTCTCGTCCCTTCCGCCCCACAAACGTCAGGTACGGAATAAAGAACACGATCGTGGCAAAGGCGCAGGGGTTGAGGCCATCGACAAGGCCGGCAGCGGCGACCGTCAGCACGCCAAAGGACCGAAAGCGCTCCAGGATGCCAACCTGCGCACCGCTGATGTCGGCCTGATCCAGCCAGTAGGCTTCGCTCCCCTCCGAGAGGTAACGCTGAAGCACGGGCTCAAGATTCCGCGCGTTCACCTCCGCGCCCACCAGCGCAGCGGACCCCACAAACACGGCGGGCGCTGTGAGACGCCGGTCCGCCGGCACTCGGAGCCGCTCTCCCAGCCACTCGGCCAGGGCGGCATGCTCCGCGATGTCGTACTCGTGCACTTTGAGCTGGGGATAGCGCTCCTTCAGATAGCGCAGATCATAGCCGGCACGGTCGCACTCGTGGCAGCCGACCTGATAGAAGAAGGCGAGGTGAATAGGAGGTGAGCTGCTTCTTGCAGGCACCGGTGTCGCCGAAGCCTCTTCGTCGCAGACATGACACGCCTTGGGAGTGCGCGTCGGCTGCGGCGTCGGGGCTGCCGCCTCCTCAAGCCCCTCCGGCCAGGAGACCCCTCCCTTCGCGAGCCACTCCTCCACCAGCCGCGGCAGCTCGCTGCGGATCTCCTCTTCGCCGAACAGCACGCGGTCGCCGATAAAGAGCTCCGGCACCGTCGCCTTCTCCGGCGGCACCCCATGGATTCTCTCCAGCCTGAGCAGCGTCTCATAGCCGGCCGAATCCGATATCTCGATCAGCCTGATCTCGAGCCGATCGGCGTACTCTGCCCGGAGTGGAGGGAGCACCTCCTCCAGGACAACCCGGCAGTGCGGGCACGTCTCCGAGTAGAAGAGCGCCACGCGGACGACCGGGGCATCAGCCTGCGCGCGCAGCATTGCCGGCAACAGCAACCCAACCAGGAGAGCAGTGAGGAATGTCAGGACGCCACGTCGCCGCATGTCAGAGTCTCCCCCTACCGGCTCAACACAACACAGGCGCTGGCAACTCGGCAGGATGGGGCTGCAAACACCGCAGTTCGCTCAGCGCCATACGGTTATGCGAATTCTAGCATGCAGTATATGATCGCAGATGGCGGATGTCAAAGTAACGAGGCAGGTAACTGTTCAGACTCGAATCCTGGCAGCGCCGGCTGCCACGTGTTGCCCCCACCCCGCTCCCCTCCCCCCGGCGGGGCCCCGGGGGGCCCGCGGGGGGGGGGGGCCCGGGGCGGGGGTGCCCCCCCCGCCCCCGCCAAACCCAAACCCCTGGCC
>JAIMBM010000420.1 GCA_023511475.1 Anaerolineae bacterium | reverse complement strand
GACGAGACACTACCGCGACTAGGTTCCGAGAGTCGCCAGATGGTCGCAGTCTACACCGACGATTCTGGGATACACCCGGTTCAAGTCGGGGGAGGCGAGCCGGACGCAGGACGGCTGGGCGCGGGCGGGCCCGAACTTGTGCAAGCGCCCTCTTCCCGCTTGGCAGAGGCGGGCTGTCGCCATAGAATGGAGCCGCCGCTCCGCCGCAGCGATCCTGCGGCGGAGGGCCCGGCAGGGGACGGCCTGCCGGCCGTAGCGTCAAGAGGAGGCCGATCATGGCATTGCAGGCGGTCGACACAGGATACGGCTTCATCGGCCTTGGGGCCATGGGCAGGAACGCGGTGCGCAACCTGCTGGCGCAGGGGCAGCGCGTGGTCGTCTACAACCGCACCCACGAGCGGGTCGACGAGATGGTGCGCGAGGGCGCGGTCGGCGCTTACTCCGTTGAGGAGCTGGCAAGTCTGCTCGCACGACCTCGTATCGTGTGGCTGATGGTGGCCGCGGGTGCCCCCGTCGACGAGATGATCTTTGGTCCCGGCGGCCTCGTGGACCATCTCTCCCCCGGCGATGTGATCATCGATGGCGGGAACTCGTTCTATCGCGATTCCATGCGCCGGGCGGAGGCGCTGTCCGCGCGCCACATCCACTTCCTCGACTGTGGCTCGAGCGGCGGCCTGGAGGGGGCACGCAATGGCATGTGCCTGATGGTCGGCGGCACGCCCGAGGCTTTCGCGCTGGCCGAGCCGCTCTTCCACCTCCTGGCAACGGAGGGAGGCTATGCCCACGTGGGACCGAGCGGGGCGGGCCACTTTGTCAAGATGGTCCACAACGGGATCGAGTACGGGATGCTCGAGGCCATCGGCGAAGGGTTCGAGCTGCTGCAGGCCGGACCCTTTGACCTGAACCTGGCACAGGTGGCCGACCTCTGGACCCATGGCAGCGTGATCCGCTCCTGGCTGGTGGAGCTGGCCGCCCGTGCCTTTGCCAAGGACCCCCGTCTGACCAGCATCACCGGGCAGGTCGGGGGCGGCGCGACCGGCTCGTGGGCCATCGAGGAGGGCTGGAAGGCGGGCGTGCCGATGCTGGCCATAGCGGCAAGCTACGCGCTGCGGCTGCGCTCCCGACAGCCCGATACCTTTGCCGGGAAGGTCGTCGCAGCCCTGCGCTACGAGTTCGGGGGCCACGAGACGGTCCCCTCCGGTGAGGCGCCGGCGCCCTCGTGTCCATCCGAGCCACGCGCGTGACCCGGAGCGGGTTGGCGCGACTGCATCGGACGGGAGAGTATGCAGTCGGGCCGTGCCTCGCGTGGTGGACCTGTTGCGGGCGCTTCGGCCCGCGGTCTTTCCTGAAGGAGGTTCCTCGTGCGGGCAGAAGGGCCGCTGATTGTGGCACTCGACGTCGGCACCTCTTCGCTTCGCGCCTCGCTGTACGACGCGCAGGGGAGGGCCATACCGGGGGCCCGGGCCAGCGAAGGGACGCCGCTTCGTGTCACCCCGGATGGTGGCGCTGAGATCGACCCCGAAGCGCTTCTGGCAGCGGTAGTGCGCGCCGTTGCGGCGCTTCGGGAGCGGGCAGCGCCCCTCATGGGGCAGGTCGTGGGCGTGGGGGTCTCGACCTTCTGGCACAGCCTGATGGCGACCGACGCGCAGGGGCGGCCGCTCTCACCCATCTACACCTGGGCCGACACCCGGGCAGCCGGAGCTGTCGGCAGGCTGCGCCGGATGGTCGATGAGCGGGCTGCCCACGCCCGCACGGGCTGCCACTTTCACGCCAGCTACTGGCCGGCCAAGGTGGCGTGGCTGCGGCGCTCGCGGGCGGACCTGCGGGGCCGCGGGGTCCGCTGGCTCTCGCCGGCAGATTACCTCTTTGGGCAACTTTTCGGCTCCCCGTTCTGCAGCTACTCCATGGCCTCGGCTACGGGGCTGTTTGACCAGAACCGCCTGGAGTGGGATGGCGTCCTCCTCGAGGCGCTGGGTATAGACGCCGGTCAGCTTTCGCCGCTGGTCGATCGCGACGTCCAGGTACGCGGCGCGCGGGCCCCCTGGCGCGATGCCCTGGGCCCCCTGGCCGATCTGCCCTGGTTCCCTGCCGTGGGCGATGGGGCCTGCAACAACGTCGGCGCGGGCTGCATGGGCCGGGAGCGGATTGGCCTGATGATCGGCACAAGTGGCGCCATGCGCGTGCTGTGGGAGGCAGAGCGGGCGGAGGCGCCCTGGGGGCTGTGGTGCTACCGGTTGGACCGGCGCCATGGGCTGGTCGGCGGCGCCATCTCCAACGGAGGCAACCTCTACGCCTGGCTGGTGGATAGCCTCCGCCTGGAGAAGGGGCCGGCGCTGGAGCGAGAGCTTGCGGCGCTGGAGCCGGACGCGCACGGCCTCACCTTTCTGCCTTTCCTGGCCGGCGAGCGGAACCCGGGCTATGCTCACGGGGCGACGGCAACCATCACCGGCCTGCGCTGGCATACCCGCCCCATCGAAATCCTGCGCGCGGGGCTTGAGGCGGTAGCCTACCGCCTGGCACTGATCCATGTGCTCCTGGCCCCCTTTGCCTCGCCTGAGGCCGGGATCGTGGCGAGTGGCGCGGCCCTGGTCAGCTCTCCGGCGTGGGTGCAGATCATCGCCGATGTGCTCGGCCGCCCGATCACCGCGATCTCGGAGATGGAGGCCTCAAGCCGCGGTGCCGCGCTCCTGGCGGCGCAGATGCTGGGGCTGATCGAGAGCCCGGCCTGCATCGCTCCGCCGCCGGGAGTGCTCTGCGAGCCGGACCCCGTCCGGCACGCACGGTATCGCGAGGGCCTGGCGCGACACCGGCGGCTGTACCGCCGCCTGCTGGGACGGCGGGCCGTGGCCCGGGAGGCGGTCTGAGGCGAGGGGTCAGCCCGGATGGGGCTCCAGCACCATGAGCGGCTCGCGCACGACGACCCGGCGCAGGAACTCGATGCTGTGACGCAGGCCGTCGGCTGGGAGGAGCATCGTGTCCTCGTGCTCGACGGAGATGACGTCGTCATAGCCGGCGAGGCGGAGGGCGAGCACGATGTGTCGCCAGGTCTCTTCGCCGTGCCCGTAGCCAAGGGTGCGGAACTGCCAGGGCCGGTCCAGCTCGTGGCGGAACTCTTTGGCATCGAGGACGCCGTTGCGGGGCGCGATGGCCGGGTCGATGCGGCAGTCGGTGACGTGGACGTAGCCGATGGCGCCGCTGAGGGCGCGCAGCGCCTGGACCGGGTCGATCCCCTGCCAGAAGAGGTGCCCGGGGTTGACGCAGGCGCTGATCACATCCCCGACCCAGCGGCGCAGCTCGAGGAGCGTCTCCGGATTGTACACCAGGTTGACGGCGTGCAGCTCCAGGCAGATATCCCGGACGCCGTGCTCAACGGCAAAGGCGGCCTCGGCGGCCCAGAAGGGGATGAGCACCTCGTCCCATTGCCAGCGGTGCAGCTCCACGAGCTCGGGCGGCCAGGGATAGATGACCCAGTTGGGGTAGCCCGGCTCTGTGGGGTCCCCGGGGCAGCCGGAGAGGGTCACGACGCGCTCGATGCCCAGGCGCTCGGCGAGGAGTATGGTGTTCCGGAACTCGCGGCGGTGCCTCAGGGCGACCTCGCGGTCGGGGTGCAGCGGGTTGCCATAGAACGAGAGGGCGCTGATCTCCAGCCCTCGCCCCATCACCTCCTCGCGAAAACGATCGAGGCGGGCCGGATCGGCGAGCAAGACCTCCGGGTCGCAATGCGCCTTGGAGCCGAACCCGCCGGTGGAAAAGTCGACGGACTCCACTCCGAGGGACTGGACGATGTCCAGCGCTTCGGCGAGGGGCTGCTCCTGCAGCGTCGCCGTAAAGACGCCGAGCTTCATGGGCCATTCCTCCTGGCTGCGCCGGTGTTGAGCAAAGGGCGTGCCAGGGTGCAGTTCATTTTTGGGGCAGTTCGCGTTCAGGGACGCCGTCACCGCCCCCTCCCCCTTCCCCACCCCCGGGGG